>DAIPLE010000164.1:0-5317 GCA_036769425.1 Actinomycetota bacterium | reverse complement strand
TGAAGTCACCGCCGGTGCAGTACCGGGACGAGGAAGCACGCGAGATGGTGGAGGCATTCGCCTCCACCACCTGAGCACGTTCCCCGGCTCGGGGAACGTCAGGATTGCGGTGGGATCCGGTTCCGCACCGGTTCGGTGCCGTGGGCGTGGGCCCATGCCTCGAGGCGGTCGTAGGCGTCGTCCACGCCGATCGGGCCTTCGTCGAGGCGGGCCTCCAGCAGGGTGTCGAGCGCTTCACCGATCGCGGGACCGGGCGGGATCCCCAGGTAGGCCATCACCTGACGGCCGTCGAGCGGAGGCCGGATGGCGTCGACCTCTTCTCGGGCCCGCAGGGACGCGATACGGGCCTCGAGGTCGTCCATGCGGCGGGCCAGGGCCGCCGCTTTGCGCTTGTTGCGGGTGGTGCAGTCGGCCCGCTGGAGCTCGTTGAGCTGATCGAGGAGCGGCCCGGCGTCTCGGACGTACCGGCGTACGGCCCGGTCGGTCCAGCCCATGGCGTAGGTGTGGATCCGCAGGTGCAGGTACACGAGCTTGGTGACGTCGTGCACGATCTCGTTGCTGAACCGCAGAGCCCGGAGCCGCTCTTCGGTCATGCGGGCACCGACGACCTCGTGGTGATGAAAGCTCACGCCTCCCGGCCCGATCGATCGCGTTTTCGGCTTCCCGATGTCGTGGAACAACGCGGCGAGGCGCACCTTGGAATGCTCCGGGTCGGTGTTTCCGACGACCGCGATGGTGTGCGCGAGGACGTCCTTGTGAGTGTGGATCGGGTCTTGCTCGAGACGCATGGCGTTCAGCTCGGGGATGAACTCGTCCGAGACGCCCGTCTCGCACAACATCCAGAGGCCGGCGGCGGGATCGGCGACGCCGAGCAGGCGGCACAACTCGTCGCGGATCCGTTCGGGGCTCACGATCGTCATCCGATGCTGCATCGCGTGCAGCGCAGCGACGAGCTCGGGGACCGGTTCGAGGGCGAACGCGGCGACGAACCGCGCTGCCCGCAGCATCCGAAGCGGGTCGGCCTCGAACGACACCTCCGGTTCGACGGGGGTGCGCAATCGGCGCGCGGCGAGGTCGGCGGCACCGCCGTGCGGGTCGATGAGGACCGGGACCGGGAGCTGCAGCGCCATCGCGTTGATCGTGAAGTCGCGGCGGGCGAGGTCGTCCTCGATCCGGTCGGCGAACGTCACGGTGGGCTTGCGACTCTCGGGCCGATACACGTCCCCTCGGTAGGTGGTGAGCTCGAAGTGCACGCCGTCCTTCTGGGCGCCGACGGTCCCGAACCGCTCGCCCTGCAGCCAGACGTGGTCGGCCCACCCGTCGAGAAGCCGGCGGATCTCGTCGGGGCGGGCGTCGGTGGCGAGATCGACGTCGGGCGACGTCGCGCCCAGAAACGCGTCGCGAACGGTGCCGCCCACGAGGTAGCACTCGTGGCCGGCCGCGGCGAGGCGGTCGGCGAGCTGGCGGGTGGGCGAACCCGCCTCGTAGTACGCGCCCAGGCGCGGGGGGACGTCCATGCGGTCACCATTGTCGCGGGCGGACCGCCGCGGGATCCGGTCCGTCCGCCTCGACGTCGCGGGGTCCGGCCCGACTCGCCGGATCGTTGGGCTCGGCGACTCGGCTCGACCAGGGCTCAGGCCGGTGCGGTGACCGGGCGGTCACGTTCGCGGTCAGCCCGTTCGAGCTCGAGCCGCAGCGCCGGCGCGTAGCTGGCGTGGTCCAGCGCCACCTCGCGTTCGACCAGCCCGCGGTCGTAGAGCCGCGCGATGGCCTGGTCAAAGGTCTGCATCCCGTAGTACTCGCCGTCGCTCATGAACTGCTCGAGGCGGGCTCCGTCGCGTCCGTCGGCGACGGCCTGGGCGACGGGACCGTTGACGACGAGGACCTCGGCGGCCACCACGCGACCTCGCCCACCCGCCCGGGCGAGGAGCCGCTGGCAGACCACGCCGCGCAACGTCCGGGCGAGAACCGAGCGCACCCCGCTGTGACGGTCGCGGGGGAAGAGATCGACGAGGCGCTCGACCGCTTCCGCCGCCCCGACGGTCGCCATCGCGGCCAGCACCAGGCGCCCGGTGTCGGCGGCTTCGAGGACCCGTCGGGCCTCGTCGGGCGCGCCCAGCCCGCCAACCGCGATCAGGTCCGGATCTTGTCGGACGACGCGGGCGAGCGCGTCGGAGACGCTGGCCACGTCGACCCCGACCTCGCGCTGATCGACGATCGACTTCTTGTCGGCGTGCACGACCTCGATCGGATCTTCGATCGTCACAATGTGGCGCCGCTCGTTGGTGTTGACGTGGTCGACGAGCGCCGCGACGGTCGACGTCCGGCCCGATCCGGCCAGTCCGGTCACCAGCACCAGCCCCGAGTCGGCTTCCATCAGCGTGGCGAGCACCGGGGGGAGGCCGAGGGCGTCGATGCCGGGCACGCCCGGGACGATCCGGCGAAGCACGAACCCGACGTGACCCCGTTGACGGAAGGCGCTGACCCGGAACCGACCGAGTCCCTGGACCGCGTGCACGAAGTCGGCGTCGCCGACCTCGCGAAACGTGTCGGCCTGAGCGGCGGGGATGATGCGCCCGGCGAGGTCTTCGGTGTCGCCGGGTTCGATGGTGTCGAAGGGGGCTTCGACGAGCGCCCCGTCGACGCGCACCCAGGGTCGGGACCCGACTTTGAGGTGCAGGTCGGACGCTCGCTGCTCGACCGCGGCGTGGAGGAGGCGGTCGAGGTCGAGCACGTCTACGGGTATCGGCGCCGAGACCAGTTCCCTGAACTGCCCCCGGTGTTATGCGACCGGCTCGGCCCACCGGTGCTGGGCGGCTTCGACGACGTCGCCGCCGGGACCACCTCGGGTCGGCTTCTCCTCGGGGTGCGACGGTTCGCCGAGCAGGACCGGGAGCGTTGCCGCGATCGAGGCCCGCAGCGCGTCGAGGTCGTACCCACCTTCGAGGAACACGATGGTGCGGCCAGGCTGGGGGGCGAGGGCGACGGCCCGGGCCGCGAGCGCGGCGTAGTCGCCGGCCGAGAGGGCCAGCCCGGTGAGCGGGTCCGCCCGATGGGCATCGAAGCCGGCCGAGACGAGCAGCCAGTCGGGCGAGAAGCGATCGACGAGGGGATCGATGACCTCGTCGAAGGCCCGGAGGTAGACGTCACCCGTCGCACCGGCGGGCAGCGGCAGGTTGCAGGTGGTCCCGACGCCCGGACCGGCCCCGGTTTCGTCCAGGCGCCCGGTGCCGGGATAGAGCGGCCACTCGTGGAGCGACACGTACAAGACCCGGGGGTCGTCCCAGAAGATGTCTTGGGTGCCGTTGCCGTGGTGGGCGTCGTAGTCGATGACGCAGACGCGGTCGCCGGCAGCGGCGAGCGCCGCGGCGGTGACCGCGACGTTGTTCAACAGGCAGAAGCCCATGGGCCGGCGTCCGGTGGCGTGATGCCCGGGAGGTCGGACGCCGAGGAACGCGGCGATCCCTTCCCCACCGGCGAGGGCCTCGGCCGCGGCGAGGCCGGTTCCCGCGGCGCGGGTCGCGGCGGTGAACGATCCGGCCGACACGCGGGTGTCGGGGTCGACGGCGCCGCCTCCCTGTTCGCTCAGTGCTTCGAGGGCGTCGATGAGGGCCGGCGCGTGCGCCCGAGTGAGCTCTTCACGCGTCGCGGCCCGCAGGGTCAGCGGGACCAGCGCGTCGGCGAGATCGGCGTCGACGGTGCCCTGCGCGACCGCGGCGAGTCGAGCGACGCGTTCGGGATGTCCCGGACCGGGATCATGACCGGCGAAGGCCGGGTCGTCGGCCACCAGGAGCACCAGCCGAGGGTAATCCTGGGCGACGCCACGACGAAGCGG
This sequence comes from Actinomycetota bacterium, assembly GCA_036769425.1. Lineage (GTDB taxonomy): Bacteria > Actinomycetota > Acidimicrobiia > IMCC26256 > PALSA-555 > PALSA-555. The sequence goes on along the minus strand of DAIPLE010000164.1, from coordinate 1,482 downwards.
GCCCCAGAGGAGCGGTGACGGGACCGGCGGGTACGCTCCGCCGTCGTGGCCTCACGCACGGGTGAGCGGACGCTGCGCTTCGCGGGAGGTTGGGCCCGGGTCGGGCCGTGGCGGGAGCACCGCGACGTCGCGCACCTGGTGCTCTCGACCGAGTCCGTCGTGAGCGCCGCCGCGGTCGCCGAGTGCGTCGCCCGGCTGCGCCGTGACGGATACGGGTCGGTGGTCACGAGCCCGTTCACCGAGGCCGCGGCGGCCCCGTTCCTCGCCGCGGGGTTCGTGCACCGGGAGCACCTCCATCTTCTCGCCCACTCGCTGGAGTTGGTCGCCCGGTTCGACGCCGATCGACCCCCGGTCCGCCGGGCGTGGCGTGGCGATCGGGCGGCGGTGCTCGACATCGACGCCCACGCGTTCATGCCGTCCTGGCAGCTCGGCGCGGCCGGGCTCCGGGAGGCCCTCCGGGCCACCCCGTCGGTCCGGTTCCGGGTCGGTCACCACCCCGGTGATCCGTTCCCGGTGGCGTACGCCGTCATGGGACGGGCCGGGCATCATGGCTACCTCCAACGGCTGGCGGTGCATCCATCGCAACGCGGGCGAGGATTCGGCCGCGCGCTCATCGACGACGGCCTGCGATGGGTTCGCCGCGGCGGCGCGCGACGGTGCCTGGTCAACACCCAGGAGAACAACCGCGACGCGCTCGAGCTCTACGAGCGCTGCGGCTTCGAGCGGCTCCCCACCGGGCTGGCCGTGCTCAGCGCCGACCTGTGAGTCGTCGCCTCACGGCAGGGTTCGCCACGCTCACCGCGGTGCTCGCGCTCACCGCGGCGGTTGCGCCCCCGGGGCGAGCCGCGACACCGAACGATCCGAGCCGTCTCGCGCTCGTGGCCCAGGACGCCTACACCCCGCTCGGTGGGATCTTCCACGCCCAGGTGCAGCTCGGGCCGTCCGGGACGCCCGGGATGAAGCTGAGTGTCATCGCCCACCAGGCAATCCAGACACGATCGGCATTCGGCGACACCGTCACCGACAAGGCCTTGGGGGGCGTCCTGGCCCAGGTCCTCCTCCCGGTCGATTCCCTCGGCGTGAACCCCGACGGGAGTCGCCCGCTCGCCATCGGCCTCGAGGTCCCTGGAGGCGCGTTCGACCCGGCGCGGCTCGCGGTGCACCTCGCCGGCGTGTACCCGCTGGAGATGGAGTTGCGCGACGCGCACGACCAGCCCCTCGCCCGCTTCGTGACGTACCTCGTCGCCGTGGACGTCGACGCGTCCGGCCAGGCCCAGCCGCTCACGGCGCGACTCGGGGTCTCGTGGGTCTGGCCCCTCGACGCCCACCCGGCGGTCCGCCCGGACGGGACCACCGACCCGACCGTGGCCGCAGCGCTCGAGCCTGCGGGCCGGCTCGGCCGCCAGGGCGCCGCCCTCCAACGCCACCCGACGGTGCCCGTGGTGCTGGCGCCGACCCCCGAGACGCTCGACACCTGGGGAG
>DAIPLE010000163.1:0-5387 GCA_036769425.1 Actinomycetota bacterium | reverse complement strand
CGATCGCGACCAGCAAGGCCGCGACCGTGGTCAGGCCGATGGCCAGACCGGTGCGGGTGGGGTGGTCGGGCTGCTCGGAGACGGGGTCGGGGGTGGTGCTCATGGCAGCTCCTTTCGTCAGGGCCTGCCTTCGGTGTACCGCCACCACATCAAGGAAATTGACCACGGTCATTATCGCTCTGTGAAGCCGACCCCTAGCCCCGGGTGGGACAACCCGGTCAGTCTCCGGCCGCGAGGGGTTCCCAGGCGAAGGTTCGCAAGGCCAGGGCGAGCCCGGCGAGGCCCCAGGTGACGAGCACGGCCAGGTTGGTGGCGTCGAGCCCCCCGCCGTGGGGGAGCAGCGACGCCTGCAGACCCTCGGCGAGGTGCGCCAGCGGGAACACCCGCCCGAGGTCGGACAGCCAGCCGGGTAGCTGCGAGACGGGGATGAACGTCCCCGAGATGAACCCGAGGATCACCGTCGCGAACGGCCCGATCGCCGACGCCGCGTCGGGCGTGGTCGTGAACCGGGTCAGGGCGATGCCGAGCGAGCACAGCGCCGCCGTGCCAACCACCACGTACACCGCGAGCGAACCGATCTGACCAGCCGGGACGTGCACGTCGTACGCCACCCGTCCCAGGATCAGCAACGCGACGACCATCACCATCACGAGCGCGATGTTGGCGAGGATCTGCGCTCCCAGGAACACCCACGGGGGCATCGGCGTGCCCCGGTACCGCTTGAGCCGGCCGGCCTCGCGCGCCGTCGTGATGCTGATCATCAAGCTGCTGAACGCGCTGAGCATGATGGCGTAGGCGATGATCCCCGCGGTGAAGTACGCGTGCAGCGCGATGTGAGCACCACGGACCCGGGTGGTGCTCGTCGCGCTCCCGAAGATCGAGTTGAACAGCACGAGCAGGACGATCGGCATGACGATCACGAACACGACCGCCCGGGCGTTGCGAAGGAAGCCGGCGAGGACGTACCGGGTCTGGCGCAGCTCGAGCGCGAGGTCGCTCACGGCGTCGGCCCCTCGGTGAGTTCGAGGAACACGTCATCGAGGCTCGGTCTTGTCACCTCGAGGCCCTCGAGCTCGACCTTGTGCTCCTCCGCCCATCCCGTCAGGCGATACACGACGTGCTGCGGCGAGGCATCGCAGCGCAACGTGACCTGCCCACCGGAGACCTGGGGCTCGATCCCTGTCGCGACGCGCACCTGCTCGACTCCGACGCCGTTCGGGAGCATGAAGCGGACGAACGTCCCACCGGTGCGCTCGCTGAGTTCCGCCGCGGTGCCTTGGGCGACGATCTCACCGGCACGCAGGATCGTCAGCCGATCGGCGAGGTGCTGCGCCTCGTCCATGTAATGGGTCGTCAAGAACACCGTCTTGCCCAGGTCGCGCAGCCCCTCGATCATCGTCCAGGCGCCGCGGCGGGCCTGAGGGTCGAACCCGGTCGTGGGCTCGTCGAGGAACAACAGATCCGGATCACCGATCAAACCCAGTGCGACGTCGACTCGGCGCTTCTGGCCCCCGGACAGTGTCCCGATCCGAGCGTCCCCCTTGTCGCGCAGCCCGACGAGCGCGACGGTCTCGTCAACGTCGCGAGCGTGCCCGTAGTAGCGAGCGAACATCCCGACGGTCTCCCGCACCGTGTAGACGGGATCGAGGTCGCTCTCTTGGAGCACCAACCCGATCCGTTCCCGCCACGCCCGCGTCGCTCGCGCCGGGTCGAGCCCCAGCACCGACACTTCACCGGCGGTTCGAGGCCGATAGCCCTCGAGGATCTCGATGGTCGTCGTCTTGCCGGCACCGTTCGTGCCGAGGAAGCCGAAGATCTCGCCTTCGTGCACCTCGAAGTCGATGTCCTTCACGGCCACCTGCGGCCCGTAGGCCTTGCGGAGTCCGTGAGCGACGACGACGGGAGCAGGCACTGAAGGACCCTACCGACGGCCCCTGGCACCCGGCGGCGAAGCCGCCGCCACGGCCGGTCGGGGCCGCGCCGGTTGCGATACGAACACATGTTCGATACGGTGCCGCGCCCGGCGACGGAGGCCAGGGTGCGTTACGCGGAGCTGCACTGTCACACCAATTTCTCCTTTCTGGACGGGGCGAGCCATCCCGAGGAGCTGGTCGACGAGGCCGCCCGCCTCGGGCTCGCGGCTCTCGCGGTCACCGACCACGATGGGTTCTACGGCATCGTCCGCTTCGCCGAAGCGGCGCGCCCGGTCGGGTTGCCCACCGTCTTCGGCGCCGAGCTCACCCTCGGGGCCCCCCGGCCCGCCAATGGGGTCGCCGACCCCTCAGGGGAGCATCTCGTGGTCCTGGCGCAAGGACCGGCTGGACACGCCCGCCTGGCCCGAGCGATCAGCGCCGGTCAGCTGGCCGGAGAGAAAGGGGCACCGTCGTTCACGCTCGCCGGTCTCGCTGCCGCCGCCCGGGCTGGTGTCCACCTCACCGGCGGTCGGCCCGACCGTTCGAACCAGTCGTGGTGGGTGCTCACGGGTTGTCGCAAGGGAACGGTCCCCCGAGCGTTGCTCGTAGACGGACCAGCCGCGGCGCGCCGATCGTTGGATCGCCTTGTCGACGCGTTCGGACGGAGCCGAGTCCTTGTCGAGCTGTGGGATCACGGCGATCCGATCGACCGTCACCGCAACGACGCCTTGGCCGAGGTCGCCGCCCGCGCCGGGATCGAGGTCATCGCGACCAACAACGTCCACTACGCGACGAGCGCGCAGCGCCCGCTCGCCACCGCGCTGGCCGCGATTCGGGCGCGTCGCTCCCTCGACGAGATCGACGGCTGGCTGCCCGCCTCCCCCCTCGCCCAGCTGCGCGGCCCGGCGGAACAGGCCCGCCGCTTCGCCCGTTGGCCCGGGGCCGTGGAACGCACCCTCGAGGTCGCCGAGGCGTGCGCCTTTGATCTGCGGCTGGCCGCCCCGGACCTTCCCGATCTCGACGTGCCACCAGGCCACACCGACATGTCCTGGCTCCGTGGGCTCACCGCGCGCGGCGCCGCGGTGCGCTATCCGGCGACCCATCCTTGCTACGAGCAGGCGATGCGCCAGCTCGCGTACGAGCTCGATGTCATCGAGACCCTCAACTTCCCGGGGTACTTCTTGCTGCTGGTCGACATCGTCGGGTTCTGCGCCACGCATGACATCTACTGCCAAGGGCGGGGGAGTGCCGCCAACAGCGCCGTCTGCTACGCGCTCGGCGTCACCAAAGCCGACGCGGTCGCCCTCGGGTTGCTCTTCGAGCGGTTCCTCTCCCCAGAACGCGACGGTCCCCCGGACATCGATCTCGACATCGAGCATCAACGCCGCGAGGAAGTCATCCAGTACGTGTACACGAAGTACGGGCGCGACCGCGCGGCGCAGGTCGCGAACGTCATCACCTACCGGCCGCGCTCAGCACTGCGGGAGATGGCGAAAGCCGTCGGCCTCTCCACCGGGCACGCCGACGCGCTCACCAAGTGGATCGATCGGTGGCGATCCCGCGACCAGGCCTTCGCCGACGTCACCGGAACCGAAGGTGCCCCACCCGTCCCTGAGCTCGTGCTCGACCTCGCCCGCCAGGTGCTCGACTACCCGCGTCACCTTGGGATCCACTCCGGCGGGATGGTGATGGCCGACCGGCCCCTCGTGGAGTTCTGCCCGGTCGAGTGGGCCCGCATGGACAACCGCTCGGTGCTCCAGTGGGACAAGGACGACTGCGCCGCGGCCGGTCTGGTGAAGTTCGACCTGCTCGGTCTCGGGATGCTCACGATGCTGCACCTCGCCGTCGACCTGATCCGCGAGCACGAGGACACCGACGTCGACCTCGCCACGATCCCTCAAGAGGACGAGGTCTATGACTTGTTGTGCGCCGCCGACACCATCGGTGTGTTCCAAGTCGAGAGTCGAGCCCAGATGGCCACCTTGCCTCGCCTCCGGCCCCGCACGTTCTATGACCTGGTCATCGAGGTGGCCTTGATCCGGCCCGGCCCGATCCAGGGTGGCTCCGTCCACCCCTACCTACGTCGCCGCAGCGGAGAAGAACCTGTCACCTATCCCCATCCGGTCCTCGAACCCTGTCTCCGCAAGACACTCGGCGTGCCCCTCTTCCAAGAGCAGCTCATGCAGATCGCGATCGACGCGGCCGGGTTCACCCCGGGAGAAGCCGATCAGCTGCGCCAAGCGATGGGTTCGAAACGCTCACGGACGCGGATGGCCGCGATGCGGGACCGCCTCATGGAGGGAATGGCCGAGCGCGGAATCACCGGTGAGACCGCCGAGGAGATCGCCCGCAAGCTGGAAGCGTTCGCCAACTTCGGGTTCCCCGAAAGCCATTCGGTGAGCTTCGCGTACCTCGTCTACGCCAGCGCCTGGATGAAGCGGCGCTACCCGGCGCCGTTCGCCTGCGCGCTGCTGAACGCCCAGCCCATGGGGTTCTACTCACCGCACACCATCGTGCGCGACGCCATCCGCCACGGCGTCCAGGTCCTCAGCCCCTGCGTTCACGCCTCACGACGAGACTGCACCCTCGAGGCCCGAACCCCCGACGCGGGACCAGTCGGCTTCCCCCGACCCGGTTGGTGCGCGGACGTGTCCACCCACGCGGTTCGGGTGGGCCTGCGCTACGTCCGCGGGCTCTCAGAACGGCTCTTGGACCGGATCGACGAGGCACGCCGCGAACACCCGTTCACCGATCTCGAGGATTTCGCCCGTCGCACCGAAGCCCCCGTCGACGCCCTCGAGGCCCTCGCCACCGCCGGGGCGTTCGCCGGGTTCGGTGTGGCCCGCCGCGAAGGGCTCTGGGCCGCGGGGGCGCTACGCGACGCCCGGCCCGGCACCCTCCCCGGCATCGTGACCGGGATCGAAGCCCCCGCACTCCCCGGGATGTCCGAGATGGAGGCGACCGCCGCCGATCTCGGTGCCACCGGACTCTCGACGGCCCGCCATCCCACCGAGTTCGTTCGCGACGAACTCATCGCCCAAGGTGTCGTCACCGCCGAGGAGCTGCGAACACGGCGGCATCGGGCCCGGGTCGAAATCGCCGGCGTGGTCACGCACCGCCAGCAGCCCGAAACCGCCAAGGGTGTCGTCTTCCTCAACCTCGAGGATGAGACCGGCCTCGTGAACGTGATCTGCACCCCCGACGTGTGGCGACGCTTCCGGCGCGTGGCCCGCACGTCGCCCGCCCTGCGCATCCGCGGACGCTTAGAACGCGAACAAGGGGTGATCAACCTCGTCGCCGAGCACATCGCGACCCTCGCGTTGCATCCCGCCGCGCTGCCGCGATCACGCGACTTCCACTAGGCCCGCGGCTCCGCCGGCTTCTCCGGCTCCCGCAGTCGCCGCACCCCCGGCGGGGAAACCGGCCCGACCGGTGCGAGCCGAACCTTGACGTCCACCGCCGTCGCACCAGCCG
>DAIPLE010000162.1:2500-5394 GCA_036769425.1 Actinomycetota bacterium | reverse complement strand
TCTTGAGGAACCCGAGCACGTCGGTGAACCACAGCCGCACGAATCGCACCCCGCGTTCCTCCACGGTCCGCAGGACGTAGTCGAGCTGGTGTTGCATGTCGCCAGTTTGGCAGGCGATCCCCCCCGGCCCCGCGGGCGGGACCCCGCTTCCGGGGGCTGTTCATACGGCGTTCACAGTCAGGATCAGGCGGCGCGTCATTTGACGTGACAGCATCCCCCCCACATCGGCGAGCTGCGGTCACCGAACGGCCGGGTGGGGTTATCGCCGACCGTCACGGAGGAACGACACGTGGAGAGCCGTACCCCGAAGGAGGTCCTCGACCTCGCCAAGAGCGTCAACGCCGCCTTCGTCGACCTGCGCTTCTGTGATCTGCCCGGCATCATGCAGCACTTCTCGATGCCGATTCACGAGTTGACCGAAGATGGCTTCGACGACGGCTACGGCTTTGACGGTTCGTCGATCCGCGGCTTCCAGGAGATCCAGGAGTCCGACATGCTCCTGATCCCCGACCCGGACACCGTGGTGGTGGACCCGTTCCGCGAGCACGTCACGATCAACCTCAACTGCTTCGTGCGCGACCCGGTCACCGGGGAGTCGTACAGCCGTGACCCGCGCTACGTCGCCAAGAAGGCCGAGGAGTACCTGAAGGGCACCGGGCTCGCCGACACGGTGTACTTCGGGCCCGAGGCGGAGTTCTACATCTTCGACCAGGTTCGCTTCGATCAGAACCAGTACTCCGCCTATTACTTCTTGGATTCGGTCGAGGGCGTGTGGGGGTCCGGGCGCGAGTTCGAGCTCGATGGCGAACCCAACCTCGGGTACAAGCCTCGCTACAAAGAGGGCTACTTCCCGGTCCCGCCGATGGACTCGTATCAAGACCTTCGGTCCGAGATGGTCCGGGTCATGGAGGAGGTCGGCATCGAGATCGAGGTGCAGCACCATGAGGTGGGCACCGCGGGCCAGGCCGAGATCGACATGCGCTTCGACACCATGCTGACCATGGCCGACAAGCTGATGCTCTACAAGTACGTCGTGAAGAACGTGGCTCGGGCGCGTGGGAAGTCAGCGACGTTCATGCCGAAGCCGATCTTCATGGACAACGGCTCGGGGATGCATGTCCACCAGTCGCTCTGGAAAGGTGGCGAGCCGCTGTTCTTCGACGAGAAGGGCTACGGCGGAATCTCCGACATGGCCCGGTGGTACATCGGCGGGCTCTTGAAGCACGCGGCGGCGATCATCGCGTTCTCGAACCCGACCACGAACTCGTTCAAGCGGCTCGTGCCCGGCTACGAGGCTCCCGTCAACCTGGTGTACTCGCAGCGGAACCGCTCCGCTGCGGTGCGCATCCCGCTGTACTCCAAGAGCCCGAAGGCCAAGCGCCTCGAGTTTCGCTGCCCCGACCCGTCGTGCAACCCGTACCTGGCGTTCTCGGCGATGCTGATGGCGGGCCTCGACGGGATTCAGAACAAGGTGGAGCCGCCGACGCCGTTGGACCGGGACCTCTATGACCTCCCGGCTGAGGAGCTGGAAAAGGTGCCCCAGGTGCCGGGATCGCTCGACGAGGCCCTCGCCGCGTTGGAGGCCGACCACGAGTTCCTGCTGGCCGGGAACGTGTTCACCCCCGACGTCATCGACACGTGGCTCGCGTACAAGCGGGAGAGCGAGATCGATGCGATCCGTATCCGGCCGCACCCGTACGAGTTCTACATGTATTACGACATCTGATCGGCTCGGTGGCGGGGCCGGGAGACCCGGTCCCGCCGCGCGGTCGGTCTCGCCGCGGGCGTCGAGGCGTTACGGGCACTCGATCCCGAGGTCGGCGCGGACCGTGTCGGGTGGTGGCGCCACTGGGCCGCCGGGGCAGCCAACCTCGGCGGTGCCGAAGTCGGTGACCGACCACGCGTTGGCGGCGCAGTGCACGATGCCGGAGCCGCCCTGGTACACCGATTCCTGACCGGGCGCGGGCAACGCGTCGAAGCGTCCCCACGTGGGGTCGGAGCGGGCCAGGCTGACGTTGTCGACGGTGTACTGCGTCGGATTCTGGTTGAGCCCGGCGGCGGCGCTGGCCCGAACCGCGGCGGGAACTGTCGGAGCACCTCCGCAGGGACCGGCGGCGGTGATGGTCGTCGTCGTGGCGATGACCCGGGTCGTGGTGGTCGTCGTCGTGGGCGCCGGCTGGGCCCTCGAGCTGCCGCCGCCGCACGCGGTCGCCAGCACCGCGACCGCGAGGATCGACGCGCTCACCGCTGCACGCACCGCGTGACCCCCTCCACCTCTTCCCTCGACGCCGCCGGAGCCTACGTGGTGTGACGTCAGCTCGGTCTTCGCGTCAGTCCCGTCCGTAGAAGACGCGTTCGACCACGCGTCGGGACCGGCGGGTGACGCGCCGGAACTCGTCGCGCAGCTCGGCTTCGGGGCGGTGGAGCATCCCGAGCAGGCGGCTGACCCGGGCGGCGTCAGCACCCGTCGGGAGGGAGTCGGTGGGTCGACCGGCGACCAGGTAACACGCGTTCCGGGCCCGTTCGCAGTAGCTGTACGCCTCGGCGAGGACGTCGACGTCGTCGGCGCCGAGCAAGCCCGCCGCCCCGAGGGCGCGCAGCGCCGGGATCGTCGCCGCGACCCGCACCGACGAGTCCCGGGCACCGTGCTGAAGCTGGAGGAGTTGCACCGTGAACTCGATGTCGGTCAGGGCGCCTTTGCCGAGTTTGAGGTGGAACTGGGGATCCTCGCCGGGGGGGATCCGCTCTCGTTCCACCCTGGCCTTGATGCGCCGCACCTCCCGTGCCGCCTCTTCGGGAAACGGGTCGCGGTACACGAACGGCTCGACGAGCGCGATGAACCGGTTCCCGAGGTCGACATCGCCGGCGACGGTCCGGGCTCGGAGCAGCGCCTG
>DAIPLE010000162.1:0-2400 GCA_036769425.1 Actinomycetota bacterium | reverse complement strand
AAGACGTCTCGCGACGCGACGCGAAGCAGCTCCCGCCGCTTGAACCGGCGCAGCCCGGCCCGGCGGGCCTCGGTGTCCTGACGCCACCCGAGCGCCGCCAGCGCGGCCTGACGCAGCTCGTCGGGGCTGCGCTCGCGCACCAGCCAGTCGTCGTCGCCGAGCAGCTCCACGACCTCGGGCTGGCGGAGCAGCGCGTCCCCGATGATGCGACTCGAACCCAGCACCCGGCAGGCCCGCTCCGCGGCGCCGGGCCGATCTCGGAACGTCGTCGCGAGCGCGGTCGCACGAGTCGGACCTTCAGCGAGTCGACGCAGCTGCAGGAGTCCCAGGTCGGGATCGGGTGTGCCGGACAGCCAGTCGAGGATGACCGGCAACAGCTGCTGGAGCGTCCGGGAGGTGCGGGTCAGGCCCTGGGTGAGCTCGCGCAGCGCGAGGCGGGTGTGGTCGGCGTCGACGAAGCCGAACGCGGCGAGCCGTTCCTCGGCCGCCTCGGGGCTCAGCGGACCGGTCCCGGCGAGGGTGTCGAGGATCGGCGCGAAGAACAGCCGCTCATGGATCCCGCGAACGACACGCTGCCGCCGCCGCTGGTCAGTCTCGAACGCATCGAGGGCGCTCACTGCTGGTTGATCGCGGTAGCCGAGCACCCGAGCCAGCAGCCTCCGACTGGCGGCTTCGGCGGGCAGGGTGTGGGTCTGCTGCTCGTCGCGGAGCTGCAAGCGGTGCTCGACCGTGCGCAGGAAGATGTAGGCGTCGCTCAGCTGCCGGGCGTCGTCGGCTTCGACATAGCCGCCGCCGGCGAGCTGCGCCAAGGCTTCGAGCGTCGTCGCCGACCGGACGCGCGGGTCCTCACGCCCGTGGACGAGCTGCAGCAGCTGTACGGCGAACTCGACGTCGCGGATCCCGCCGCGCCCGCGTTTCAGCTCCCGGTCGCTCAGTCCTCGCCGCTGAACCTCGGCTTCGGCGCGGGCCTTCATGGCTCGCACCTCGCGCACGGCGTCGGGATCGAGCACGTCGGGCCATACGAACGGCCGGGTGAGCGACAGGAACCGTTCCGCCAGCGTCGTGTCGCCGGCCACCGGCCGGGCCTTGATGAGCGCCTGGAACTCCCACGGGCGGGCCCACCGCTGGTACCACGCGGCGTACCCGTCGATGGTCCGGGACAGCGCGCCGGCGCGTCCCTCGGGGCGCAGATCGGCGTCGGTGCGGAACACCGCCCCGTCAGCGGTGGGCTCCGACATGATCGTCAGGATCCGACGGGCGCCCCGTTCGGCGTCGTCTCCGTCGCCGTCGTGGATGAACAGGACGTCGACGTCGCTGGCGTAGTTGAGCTCGCGTCCGCCGAGCTTGCCCATCCCGATCACGGTGAAGGGCAGCGCCTCGCCGCTGAGCTCGAGCGCGGCGCCGAGGCAGACGTCGGCGAGGTCCGCGAGGCGACGACCGACGGTCGGGAAGTCCGTGAGCCCCAGGAGATCGGCGGCGGCGATCCGGAGCAGCTCGCGCCGCTTCCAGCGTCGCAGCGTCGTCGGATCCGAGGCGTCCAGGTCCGCCATGGGCTCGTCGAGGTGACGGAACACGTCGACGAGCGAGGGGTCCTGGACCAGCGCGTTCGTCAGTGACCGCGACGCGCAGGCGACCGCGATGAGCCCATCCCGGACGGCGGGTTCTTCGGCCACGCCGTCGGCGACGTCGGGGTCGACCTCCACGATCCGCTCGAGGGTGGTGCGTGCCAGGGTGGCGTCCGCGGCCGAATCGATCGCTGCCACCACGTCAGGACGGCGAAGCGCCGTGAGGGTGCTCACCGGACCAGTGTGTCGCACCCGGTTCTCGGGGTTCCGTGCCGCGGCGCGGTCCTATCCTTGGTCGGGTGTCACGGCTTCGTGTCGCCGCCGCCCAGCTGAACCTCGTGGTCGGGGACCTCGAGGGCAACGCGGCGCGCCTCGCCGATTCGTACGACCGGGCTGAGACTGCCGGCGCCGACCTGGTGGCGTTCCCCGAGCTCGCGACGACCGGCTACCCCCCGGAGGACCTGCTGCTGCGCCCGGCCTTCGTGGCCCAGGCGATGGAATGGCTCGAGAAGGTGGCGGTGCACACCGGTCGGACCGCCGCGATCGTGGGGTTCCCCCAGTCTGACGGCCACCTCTACAACGCCGCGGCCGTCTGCGCGCACGGCCGGGTGGCCGGCGTCTACCGCAAGCACCTGCTCCCCAACTACTCGGTGTTCGACGAGCAGCGGTACTTCACGCCCGCGACCACTGACGGGCCCTTGTTCGAGATCGGTGGCGCCAAAGTCGGCGTCACGATCTGCGAGGACGCCTGGAGCCCCACCGGGCCCGTCCTGACTGAGGCCGCGGCGGGCGCCGAGCTGATCGTGAACATCAACGCGTCGCCGTACTACGCGGG
>DAIPLE010000161.1:0-5409 GCA_036769425.1 Actinomycetota bacterium | reverse complement strand
GGATGCCGCCACGGGCTCGGGTGTGGGCATCGGGGCCGGACCGGGGGCCGGGTCTCGGCCCAGGCGTGCTTCTTGCGCCAGCGCCCGTTCGCGCACCGCCCGGTAGCGGGGCTCGCGTTCCTTTAGCCAGGCGAGGATCGGGGCCGCGACGAAGATCGACGAGTACGCCCCAGTGGCGAGACCGACGAAGAGGGCGACAGCAAAGTCCTTCAGGGCGGTGGCGCCGAACAGGCCGCTCCCGACGAACACCAGCGACGCCACCGGCAGCACGGCGACGAACGACGTGTTCAGCGACCGCATCAGCACCTGGTTCAGGGACCGGTTCACCATCTTGGAGTACGTGTCGGCACGGTCGGTGCCGACCGTGGGTGTGTTCTCCCCGACCTTGTCGAAGACGACGACGGTGTCGTAGAGCGAGAACCCGAGGATGGTGAGGAAGGCGATGACGGTGGCGGGCACCACTTGGAAGCCGGTCACGGCGTAGACACCCACGGTGAGGAGGATGTCGTGGATCACGGCGAGGATCGCGGCGACCGCCATGCGCCACTCGAATCGGAAGGTGAGGTACGCGGCGATCAACAAGAAGAAGACGCCGAGGGCGACGAGGGCCTTGTTGGTGACGGTGTCGCCCCAGGTGGCGCTGACCGCTTCGGGGACCGAGACCGACCCGTAACGTTGCAGGGCGCCTTTGATCTGGTCCAGCTTCGTGGTGCTCAGGGTCGGGGTCTGCACCACGACCGACTGCGCTCCGTTGATCCGGTTCGTCTGCAGCGAGATGCTGGCGTTGGACTGGCCGGCGGCGCGCAGGGTGTCTCGGACCGTGTTGATCGACGGTGCGTTCGAGCCGCTCACCTTGACGGTGATCGACGTGCCGCCGGTGAAGTCGATCCCGAGGTTCAAGCCGCCGATGGCGAGCCCGGCGACGGCGATGAGGAGCAGGGTGCCGGAGAGCAACCCCCACCGCCACGAGCGTTCGATGAAGTTGTACCGGGTCCGCTCGTGGAACAGGTCCGAGAGCCGGTGCCGGCCTTGCTGCACCGGCGGGGCGGTGGCGGTCACGACGTCACCGTCGGCGCGTCAAGGCCCGCGGCGATGCCAACGCCGCGCAGGCGAACCAGAGCCGGCCGGCGGGCCAGGAGCGACACGAGCGGGTGCATGAAGAAGTAGGACACGACCAGGTCGATGATGGTGCTGAGCCCGAGGAACAGCGCGAAGCCCTTCACGGACCCGATCGCTAGGGCCCAGAGCGCCCCGGCGCCGATCAGGGAGACGAGGTCGGCGGCGAGGATGGTGCGCCACGAGCGGGCGAAGCCGCGGTCGACCGAGGACCGGACCGTCCGTCCGGTCTTGACCTCGTCTTTGAGTCGTTCGAAGTACACGACATAGGAGTCGACCGTGATGCCGACCGAGACGATGATCCCGGTCACGCCCGAGAGGGTGAGCGCGAGGTGCAGGCTTGGTCCGAGGCCGGATACCAGCGAGTACAGCAGCGCGGCGCTCACCCCGAGGCCGAGGATGACGACGAGGCCCAACAGCCGGTAGTAGGCGATCATGTAGAGCGCCACGAGGATCAGCCCGATGAGACCGGCGGCGATACCGGCGTTCAGCTGGTCGTTCCCGAGCGTCGGGGAGACGTCTTGGGTGTTGATCTCCTTGAGCTGGACCGGCAGCGCCCCGTAATTAATGACGGTGGCGAGGTCCGAAGACTCGCTCGGCGAGAAGTTGCCGGTGATCTGCACCGCGCCCGTGAACGACGCGGCTTGGAACGCGGGCGCGGAGTAGACGAGCCCGTCGAGGACGATGGCGACCTCGTTGCGGGGTGCGGTCTGCCCGAACGAGGTGGCGGCGAGCTTGTTGAACTTGGTGAGCCCGCCGCTCTTCAGCGTCATGGACACCGCGTAGCCTTGGCCTTGCGCGAAGCTTGACGACGCGCTGCTGACGTCGCTGCCGGTCAGCCCGCCCGGGAGGCCGAGCGAGGCGCTGGGTGCCACCGGTCCGAGCAGCAACCGCTGCTTGCTGTTGCGGATCGAGAGGACGACGCAGTCACTTGCTTTGTCGTTCTCGACCGTGGTGGTCGGGACGTCGGCGCCGCTGGTGGCGAGCGCCTGGATCTGGGTCGGGTTGCACGACGCGATGGCGGCGAGCAGCGCCTGCTTGGAGGCCGGGCTGACCGTCGTGGTGGTGGTCTTCGTCCCGCTGCTGGCCAGGGCGGCGGCGGGCACGTTGGTGAGCACCGGGCGGAACCGGAGCTGGGCGGTGCGACCGACGAGGCGCAGAGCCTGCGCCCGGTCCTTCACGCCGGGCAGCTCGACGATGATGTCGTTGCCCTGCCGGCTGACGTTCGGTTCGGCGACCCCGAAGGTGTTGACCCGGTTGTTGATGATGTTGAGGGTCTCGTCGAGCGACGAGGACTTGAACTTGCCGACCGGCGTGTACGCGACGGAGATACCGCCCTGGAGGTCGAGGCCGAGGACGGGGGCGTTCCCGGACAGGATGGTCGCGCCGACCGCGGCGATGACGACGATGATCGAGGCGACGAGGTAGGTCCTGAGCCGACGCATGCGTCAGGCGGTGTCGCCGTCGTCGGTGGCCCGGTCGCTCGGATCGGGAGGCATGTCGTGGAGCGCCGCGACGCGGCGGGCGATCGCTCCCCGGGCCACGCGGATCACGACAGTCGGGGCGACCTCGAGGTGGACGGTCTCCTCATCGAGGTCCCGGATGGTGCCGAGGATGCCGCCGCTGGTGACGATCTCGTCTCCGGGCGTCAAGCTCGACACCAGGGTCCGGTGGGTTGCCATCTGACGTCGCTGCGGGCGTACGACAAGCACGAAGAACGCCGCGACGAGGATGACGAGATAGACGACGATGATCATGAGGCGGTGCCCTCTTCGGGAACTGGGCGATCGTAGCGGAGGCCCCCCGCCGTACTGTTTCGCCCGCGGTGGGTCAGGTGTCGAAGAGGTTCCGGGTGACGTCGGCGGGCACCGCGATCCCGAGGTGCGCGTACGCCGCCGGTGTGGCAACGCGTCCCCGCGGCGTGCGCATGATGAGACCCTGCTTGAGGAGGAACGGCTCGTAGACGTCCTCGACCGTCTCGGGTGCCTCGGCGACCGTGACCGCGAGGGTGTGAAGTCCGACCGGTTGCCCCACGAACCGCTCGCAGAGCATCTTGAGGATGGCACGGTCGACCTTGTCGAGGCCGAGCTCGTCGATCTCGAACAGCGTCAGTGCGGCGCCGGCAGTGGCGTGGTCGACGTGCCCGTCGGCGCGGACCTCGGCGTAGTCCCGCACTCGTTTCAGGAGCCGGTTCGCGATCCGCGGGGTGCCGCGGGCCCGACCCGCGATCTCCACCGCGGCGGGCGTGTCCAGCGACACCCCGAGGATGCGGGCCGAACGTTCGAGAATCACGACGAGGTCTTCGGGTTCGTAGTAGTCGAGGCGGGCGACGAAACCGAAACGGTCGCGGAGCGGGTCGGTGATCATCCCGCTGCGGGTCGTGGCCCCGACGAGGGTGAAGCGGGGAAGGTCGAGACGAATCGACTGGGCCGACGGTCCCCGACCGAGGACGATGTCGAGCGCGAAATCCTCCATCGCCGGATAGAGCACCTCTTCGACGGCGTGGGGCAGGCGGTGGATCTCATCAATGAAGAGGACATCGCCGTCGTCAAGGTTCGAGAGGATCGCGGCGAGGTCCCCGGCTCGTTCGAGCGCCGGGCCGCTCGTGATCCGGAACCCGACCTCGAGCTCGGCGGCGACGATCCCGGCGAGCGTGGTCTTCCCGACGCCGGGCGGCCCCGCGAGGAGGAGATGGTCGACGGCCTGACGTCGCTTCCGCGCCGCGCCGAGCATGATCTCGAGGTGCTCTTTGAGGCGCGGCTGGCCGACGAACTCAGCGAGTCGCCGCGGGCGCAGCGTCGTCTCTTCGGCGCGCTCGGTCGGGTCCGCGTCGGGTTTGAGGAGCTCCTCGCGCACGGCGCTTATACCCGGCTGACCGCGAGGCGCCGCAACGCGTCGCGGAGGAGCTGCTCGACGGGTCCGTCATCGGGAAGGCTGGCCAGGGCGTCACGGACCTCGTCGGGTCCGTAGCCGAGCCCCGCGAGGGCCTCGCGGACCTGCACCCGCGACGTCGCCGCGGCCGGTTCGGTGTCTCCCCCATTGAGTCCGGGCAGGTCGAGGCGGGCTTTCAGCTCCAGGAGGAGCCGCTGGGCGGTGCGCTTCCCGACGCCCGGGACGAGGGTGAGAGCGTCGACGTCGTCGTCGACGAGCGCGCGCCGAAGCGCGCCGGGACTGTGGACGGAGCAGATCGCCAGGGCCAGCTTGGGACCGACGCCGTTGGCGCCGATCAGCGCCTCGAAGGTGTCACGTTCGTCACGGGTCGGGAACCCGTAGAGGACCAGGGCGTCCTCGCGGACGTGCAGGTGTGTGAACAAGAAGGCCGGTTCGCCCGGGACGATTGCCGCGAGGCCCCGCATCGCGACGAGGACGCGGTAGCCGACGCCGCCGACCTCGACGATCGCCTCACCGGTCGCGGTGCGTTCCAGCACGGTGCCGCGCAGCGATCCGATCACGAGCGGCGTTCCCCGGTCGCGGCGACGGCGCGGGCCACGGACTCGCGCAGCGGCATGCGCCAGAGATGGCAGACCGCGAGCGCGAGCGCGTCGGCGGCGTCCGGTGGTGGCTGCTCGGAGAGACGCAGGACCCGGGTCACCATCGCTTGCACCTGGCTCTTGCCGGCGGCGCCGTTGGCGGCGATCGCCAGCTTCACCTCGTTCGGGCTGTAGTGGGTGACGGGGACCCCGGCTCGGGCCGCGACCGCGAGCGCGAGGCCACTGGCCTGTCCGACCGAGATGGCGGTGCGCACGTTGGCTTGGAACAGGACTCGCTCCACCGCGAGGGCGCAGGGGCTCACCTCCTGGAGGAACTCGTCGAGGTCGGCCTCGAGGGTGGCGAGCCGTTCGGGCAGCGGAGCCCCGGGGTCGGTGCGCAGGACCCCGCAGGCGACGGCCGCGAGCCGCCGACCGTCGCGGCGAACTGCGCCGTAGCCGCACTGGGAGAGGCCCGGGTCGATGCCGAGGACCGGGCCGTCGCGATCGAACACGTATTCGATGCTAGGGGCGAGGGGCGTGTCGGTGGCGGATGTTCAGCGGATGAGGAGCCAGACCGCGACGCCGACCACGACGACGGCGGCGACGACGAGGGGGACGAGCCGCTTCGCCACCGCTCCGCCGGCGGCTCGCATCAGGTCGACGGCTTCGACTTCGGGCGCGTCGATGCGTCGAGGTCCCGGCGACACCGGGGAAGCTGAGCTGGCGGGTGGCGACACCGGGGCGGTCGACGGGCCCGGCCCCGGTGCGGTCGCCGCGGGCGCCGCGGCGGGGGTGGAGGTGATGGGTGCGCCGGGTCCGAGGA
>DAIPLE010000330.1:0-1631 GCA_036769425.1 Actinomycetota bacterium | reverse complement strand
GTCGGACCAGGTGAAGACGACGTCGGGGGAGCGGTACGTCTCGCCGGGCGCCAGGCGTACCTCGCCCGGGTGGAGGAGCTCGCCCCCGCCGAGCACAGCCGTGAAGACGCCCGCGCCCTCCGGGAGACGTTCGACGAGTGACTCGTGGTTCCCGCTCCACGCGACGTGCATCGCCCACACCTCGCCCGAACGGAAGCCGAAGGCAGGCGTGCCGACGACCGTGAGCAGCGGAGTGTCGAAGCCGGTCCGGCCGCGCCGCAGCGACCGATGATGCGCTCCGTCGGTGACCGGTGATCGCTGGGGAGTGTGCTCACGGGTCCACCGTCCGGTGAGATCGAGGATCTCGGTGGCGCGCGCCGGAAGTGGGAGCAGGACGCGAAGCTCGGCGAGGTCATAGGGAACCGTGGCCGGTGCCTCGGCACCCCCGGACCCGCCGTCGACCCCGTTCTGGTCGGAGCTCGTCAGCTCGATCGACGCCGTCAGGACCCCGTGGCGGTCGAGCCGGTAGCCCAGATCTGCGCGCAGCCCGGTGATGCGGTCGGTGAGCGTCAGGCGGAGCGTCGTCGCGCCGCCGATCACCTCGGTCGCCGACCCGTCTTCGGCGGCGGCCGTGACCACGGACCGGAGCGTGAACCGGGGGGTGGTGGCGGACCCCGCTCGGTGCCCCGCGAGCGCCGGAGTCCCCGACCAGCCCTCGGCCTCGGTCGGCAGGACCGAGAGTCTGCGTGGCTCGCCGGCGTCGGCGACGGTTGTGGCCGTGTCCGCGGTCGCGAGCAGCGCCGCGAGCTCGGCCGGCGTCAGCGGTCCGAGGTCCGCGCCCCAGTGCAGAACCCGCGGCAGGTGCGGGCCGCGAGTCTCGACGGCGAGCGAGACTCCGCCGCCGCGGAGGTGGACGACGTCGGGGGCGTCGATGGGCATGACGACTCGGCTCTCCTCTTGGGCGTGATCTCGCTGCGTACCCCACTATCTCGCGACCCAGGGCCGGGCGCGCCGGACGCGCCCGCCACGCTCCGGGAATCCGCGAACCAGGCACCGGTGTTCCACGAAGCAAGGAACGCCAGGAGAGAAGCCACGAGCCCATCATGCGCGCTGTCTGGAGCGGTCAGGTGATCGCCGAGTCCGACGCGACGATCGTCGTCGAGGGGAATCACTACTTCCCGCCCGACGCCGTCGACGCTCGGTACCTCGAGCCGAGCGCGACCCACACCACGTGCGGGTGGAAGGGTCTCGCGAGCTACCACGACGTCGTCGTCGACGGGAATCGGAATGCCGACGCCGCGTGGTATTACCCCGAGCCGAAGGAGGCCGCGGCGCAGATCGCCGGCTATCTCGCGTTCTGGCGCGGTGTCACCGTCGAGCAGAGCAGCGCGCGAACGGACACCTCGAGCGCCTGACCCTGGCGCGCGACCGTTGTGCCTGACCCTGGCGCCTGACCCTGGCGCGCGACCGTTGTGCCTAGCCGTGACCGAGAGCGTCGATCGCGGCGACGTCGTCGGCCGCGAGGGCAAAGCCCACCGCGTCGAGGTTGGCCGTGATCCTCGCGTGGTTGGCCGACTTCGCGATGACCGCGATGCCATGCGCGAGGTGCCATTGGAGCACGACCTGGCTGGGCGTCACCCCGTACTCCTCGG
>DAIPLE010000160.1:0-5463 GCA_036769425.1 Actinomycetota bacterium | reverse complement strand
GCCTGACGGACCCTCCACGGGCCACGCGGCGGGCGTGGCGCGGACGGGCTCGGGTTGATCCGAGCTCACCCTAGAAGACGGTAGCGCATCGTCGGCGCTGGACTGGATCACCCGGGGCTGGTCGCGGCGCTGGATCACGGGTTCATCCGGCCACGGGGGCGTCGGGGACGCTGACGTCGACGTAGCTGGCCGGCCGCAGGAGGGCACCGAGGAGAGCGGCGGCCGCTCGGGCCTTCGTCGCCAGGGCGGTGGCGTCACCGAAGCGGAGCTGGGGGCCGGCGATGACGCCGACGGTGAGCCCGGTCGGGCCGAGGGTCACGCCGACGACGCGGCCGGGGAGCGCCGGGGCGAGCGCGGCGGCGAGCGCGGCGGGTCCGAGCGGCGCGACCCGGGCCCCGGGCGCGGGGACCTTGGCGAGGCCGACGAGCTCGGGAAGGCCGACCGGCGCGGTCGGGGTCCGGCTGATCACCACGCCGTGGGCGTCGACGAGCGCGGCGCCGGTCGGGCCGGCGGGCGCCCACGCGACGGGGACCCGGAGGGTGACGGTGAGGGTCACGGTGTGGGGGAAGCTGCGCTCGACGTGCGCCGACGCCACCGCGGGGAGGCGCCGGACGGCGGCGGCGGTCCCGCCGGCGTCGACGAAGAGGATCGGGGCCCCGGCGCCGAGGTGCGCGGCGGCAAGGACGGTGCTCCGGGTCGGTCCGGCGCCTCGTACCTCGACGCGGTTCACCGCGAGGAGGGGCGAGTAGACGACCGCGACGCCCAGGCCGGCGACGGTGACGACGCCGAGGGCGACGAGGAGTCGGCGCAGACGGCGGCGTCCCTCATCGCGCCGGACCGCGACGCGGCGGGCCCGCAGACGAGGGTCAATCGCGACACGCGGGCGGGCGATCACCGCGGTCATGTGCGCCGGGCCTCGTCGAAGCCGACCATCTGCAGCTCGGGGATGAGCCGCACCCCGGTGACATCCTCGACGCGGTCTTGGACCGCGATGACGAGGCGGGCGACGTCGTTGGCGGTGGCGGCCGGCTCGGCTTGGAAGAAGTTGGCGTGCTTCGCCGAGACGACGGCGCCCCCGACCCGGTAGCCCTTGAGGCCGGCGAGGTCGATGAGCCGGCCGGCGGAATCACCGGGCGGGTTGCGGAACACCGAGCCGGCGTTCGCGCCGCCCGGCTGGTGCTCACGACGCCACCGGACGATCTCGGCGACGCGGGCCTCGCACGCCTCGGGCGTGTCGACGGTGGCGTGCAGCTCGGCTCCGGTCACGACCTCGGTCGCGGTGAGCGCCGAGTGCCGGTAGTCGAGGTCGAGGTCCTCGGCGGTGCGAGCCTGCGGGCCGGGGTCGGCGCGGAGCAGATCGACGACCCAGGCTCGGCGCAGGACCTGGCGGGTCTCGCGGCCATGGCCGCCGGCGTTCATGCGCACCGCGCCTCCGACGGAACCGGGGATCCCGACGTAGAACTCGAGGCCGGTGAGGCCAACCGCGGCGGAGCGGCGCGCCACGACCGGGAGTGGGGCGGCGCCGCCAGCCTGCACGGTGGCGGTGTCGGGGGTGACGGTGACGGCTTCGAACTCGCCGGCGAGGATCACCCCCACCCCGGCGAACCCCTGGTCGGCGACGAGCAGGTTCGAGCCGCGACCGACGACGAGGACCGCGGGGGTGGGGTCGGCGGCGGCAATGACCGCGGCGACGGCGGCGAGGTCGGGTTCGCTGGTGACACGGGCGGTGACCGCGACCGGCCCGCCGAGCCGGTACGTCGTGAGCTCGGAGACCGGGACGTCGCATCCGACCGCGCCTGCGGGCAGACGGGCGGCGAGATCACGCCGGATGGCGTCGAGCGTCATCGGGTCGCCTCGCTGATCCGCAGCCACTCGTCGGGCACGGTGGTGAGGTCCCCCGCGCCGAGGGTGAGGAGGACGTCGCCGGGTTCCGCGAGCCGCAGGGCGTGGTTGACGATGTCGGCGCGGCGGGGCAGGTAGGTCAACGGCTGGGCGGGATGCGCGTCGAGGACGGCCCGCAGGACGAGTCGGCCCGAGACCCCGGGTTGGGGGGATTCGCCGGCGGCGTACACGTCGGTGAGGACCACGGTGTCGGCGTCGACGAAGGCGTCAGCGAAGTCGCGCCAGAGCCGGGCGGTGCGCGTGTACCGGTGGGGCTGGAACACCGCGATGATGCGCCGCCAGCCGCCTTCCCGAGCGGCGCGCAGCGTCGCGGCAACCTCGGTGGGCAGGTGGGCATAGTCGTCGATGAGCGTGACGCCGTTGACCTCGCCACGAAACTGGAAGCGGCGGGCGACGCCACCGAAGCCGCGGAGCGCACGGGCGATCGCCTCGAAGGGCACCCCGAGCTCCAGGGCGAGCGCGGCGGCACCGGCGGCGTTGAGGGCGTTGTGGCGGCCGGGGACCGGGAGCTCGACGACGCCGACGGGGTCGTCGCCGCGGGAGAGCTGGAAGCGGCTTCCGGCGCGGCCGCCCTCGTAGGCGTCGACCCGGTAGTCGCGGCTCTGCCACCCGTAGGTGCACACGCCAGGCGTCGCGGCGGCGAGCTCGGCCGCGACGGGGTCGTCGGCGCAGACCATTCGGGTGCCGGGCACCGAGGAGAGGAACTGGCGGAACGCGTCGACGAGCGCGGTGAAACCGCCGTAGTGGTCCAGGTGGTCCGGCTCGACGTTGGTGACGATCGCCGCTTCGGGTGCGAGCTCGAGGAACGTCCCGTCGCTCTCGTCGGCTTCGACGACGAGCCAGTCGCCGTCGTCGTAGGCGGCGTTGGCGCCGACCTCGTTGAGGTCCCCGCCGATCAGGAAGCTGGGATGCCACCCGGCGGCGCGCAGGCAGAGCGCCAGCATCGAAGAGGTGGTGGTCTTGCCGTGGCTGCCGGCGACAGCGATGCCGCGGCGGATGGCCACGAGGGCCCGCTGGGCCTCGGCGCGGCGCAGGACCGGGACGCCACGTTCGCGGGCTGTCTCGATCTCGGGGTTCGTCGGCGGGATGGCGGTCGAGCAGACGACGGCGTCGACATCGTCGGGCACATTCGCGGCGGTGTGCCCGACGCGGGCGTCGACGCCGAGCAGTCGCAGCCGGGCCAGCGGCGGGGAGTCCTTGAGATCGGAACCGCTCACCCGGTGGCCCATGCGGGCGAGGACGGTCGCGATCGCGCTCATGGCGGCACCACCGACGCCGACGATGTGGACGACGCGGGGTCGGCTGAGGTCCAGGTCAGGCACGGGCCGTCTCTTCGACGAGGGCGGCGACGCGGGCGGCGGCGTCGGGGCGACCAAGGGTGCGCGCGGCACGGCTCATGGTGTCGAGTCCGGCCGGGTCGGCCAGCAGCGGACCGAGCTCGGTGGCGAGCCGCTCGGCGCTGGCCTCGGCGTCGGGGACCACAACCGCGCCGCCGGCAGCTGCGACCGTCTCCGCGTTGCGGGTCTGATGGTCGCCGGGAGCGCCGGGGAGGGGGACCAGCACGGCGGGGAGGCCGACGACGGCGAGCTCGGCGACGGTCACGGCGCCGGCGCGGGTGACCGCGACCGTCGCCCGCTCGTACTGGCGCTCCATGTGCTCCTCGTACTCGACGAGGGTGAAGTCGAGCTGGTCGTCGGGACGGCGGAGACCCGCGAGTCGGCGGGTGCAGTCGGCGTGGTCTCGACGCCCGGTGACGAGGACGACGGTGACGTCGCGTCGGGCACGCCACCGGACGTACAGGCCGAGGGCCGACTCGTTGAGGCGCCAGGCGCCGAGGCTGCCGCCGAACACGAGGACCACGGGGCGGTCCGGGTCGGGGCGGCGGTGCACGTCGGCGATGACTCGGCGGATCGGGTTGCCGGTCAGGACCGCGCCGGCCAGCGGTGTGCCGGGGAGCGAGACCGCGGCCGTGGCGCCGAGCCGTACCGCGAGCCGGTTGGCGAGGCCCGGCGCGGCGTTCTGTTCGTGGACCACGGTCGGGATCCGCTGCAGCCGGGCGGCGAGCACGCACGGCAGCGACGCGTACCCGCCGACTCCGAGCACGACCCGGGGGCGAGCGCGGCGCAAGATCCGACGGGCGGCGACGAGGGCACGAGCCGCGCCGCCCACCGCGAGCAGGTTGTCGCGCGCCGCGGCGAGGGTGCAGCGGCGGCGAAGGCCGCGGCCGGGGAGCATGTCGAGCGCGAAGCCCGCGGCGGGAACCGCCACCGATTCGATTCCGCGGCGAGCCCCGACGAAGCGGATCTCGTCGGGTGGATGGCCGTGGCGGACGAGCTCGTCAGCCACGGCGAGCGCCGGGTACACATGGCCTCCGGTGCCACCGCCGGTCACGATGGCATACGCGGTGGTGGCGCGTGGCCGAGCCATGGTCGTCGCCGTCACCGTGACTGCCGCGCCACGTTGGCGAGCACCCCGGCGGCGATCATCGTGAACACCAGCGCCGAGCCACCAAACGACACGAACGGGAGCGGCACTCCCGACACCGGGAGCAGCCCGACGACGCCACCGATGTTGACCGCAGCCTGGGCGACCACCCACATGGTGATCCCGGTCGCGAGGAGCATCCCGAACCGGTCAGGGGCGCGCAGCGCGGTGCGGAGTCCGAGGACCGCGAACGCGCCGAAGAGACCGAGGACGGTGAGGGTGCCGATGAGGCCGAGCTCTTCGCCGATCACCGCGAAGATGAAGTCGGTGTGGGCGTTCGGGAGGAAGAGCCATTTCGCGCGTCCGGCTCCGAGGCCGACCCCGCCGATCCCGCCGCTGCCGAGCGCGATGAGCGACTGCACGATCTGGTAGCCGCCGTTCGCGGCATCGGCCGTCGGGTGCAGGAACGTGAGGAGCCGGGCCCGCCGGTAGGGGGCGGACAGGGCAAGGATCGTGGTGAGGGTCAGCCCACCGACCCCGACGGTGGCGAGATGGCGGAGGCGGACACCGGCGGCGATGAGCACCGCGAGCGCGATGACCCCAATGAGGATGGTGGAGTCCAGGTCGGGTTCGAGGAAGACGAGCGCACCGAGCCCGAGCACGACCAGGAGGACGGGCCGGATACTGCGCCGCCAGTCGAAGAGCTCGTCGTGGCGGCGGGTCAGGAGGTCGGCTGCGAAGAGGACCAGGGTGAACTTCGCCAGCTCGGTGGGCTGGAACCGCCACGCGCCGATCCCCAGCCAGCGGCGCGATCCAGCGACGTAGATGCCGACGTGGGGAACCAGAACGAGGATCAGCATCGTGGTGGTGACGAACAGCATCGGGCGCACCCAATCGCGCCAGCGCTGGTAATCGATGCGCAGCGCGACCGCGAATCCGATGACGCCGAGGAGCGTCCAGACCAGCTCGCGTTCGAAGAAGTACCACGCGGAGCCGTAGGTGGTGAGCGACAACACCGACGACGCCGACAGGACCATGACGACGCCGATCACGTTGAGCACCGCGACCGTCGCGAGGAGCAGCACGTAGTGGGCGGGACGCACCGAGGTGCCGGTCGAGGGGCGGACCAGGTGCAGC
>DAIPLE010000329.1:0-1649 GCA_036769425.1 Actinomycetota bacterium | reverse complement strand
ATCGAGACCGCCGGCTCGCCGGCCGAGCCCGCGAAGGCTACCTGGAGCTGCGCCGCCCCGAGCGGCTGGTTGGCGGGCAGCATCAGCGTCGCGGCGCCGACTCCTGTCGGGTTCGTCGTCCCCGAGGTCGCCGCCGTGCCGAGCGTGAAGGTGACCGGCTCACCGGAAAGCGGCGCGCGAGACACCGGGTCGACGAGCAGGGCGGAGACTGCATTCCCCGTCCCCGCCGTCAACGTCGCCGGCCCGGTGTAGGAGAGATTGGGGAAGAGGCGACCCCCGTCCGCGATCACGGCCACGATTGTGCCATAGGCCGGATGCCCCGGATCGGGCTGGTACGGGGGACTCGGGTTGACCTGGACGACCACGACGGCCGATATGTTGCCGTAGATCGTCCCCTGGCCCTGGGCAATGGATGTCGAGACGATCGTCCCGATGTAGCTCCCGATCGTCGCCGGCGGCACGCCGCTATTGCCCGGACCCCTCGTCCAGCAGGAGGCGTCGAGCGGCGGGTTACCCGTCGTCGTCCGCGTGGCCTCGCAGAGACTGGTCGCGCCGGCCGGTATCGCCCACCCCTTGAAGTCCGACCTGGCGTGGTAGTCGCCTCCCGTAACCTGCCGGAACCACTGCGCGCCCCAGAAGTTGACCGTAGAGCCGACCGAGAGCTCGGGGTTGTTGCCGCCCCAGACGACGAAGGAGCTCGGCTGGTAGATCAGGATCGGAACCGTCGTCTGGGCGGGCAGCTCGTAGGTGTCGCCGGCGAAGGAGACGAGGAGCTGCGCGCTGCCGGTCGCCTGCGAGGCGGGGATCGTGATCGTCGCGGTCGCCACACCGTTGGCGTCGGTCGTCCCCGTGACTGTCGCTGCCCCGACCGTGAACGTGACCGTCTTGTTCGAGAGCGGCGTTTGGTCGGCCGCGTCGACGAGTAGCGCCGTGACGGTCTGGGGCTGACCCGAGGCGACGACGGCGCTCCCGGTATAGAAGATCGCCGTGTCGTCCCTGTTGATCGTGACGGTCGCCGAGGCGGTCGAGGGGAGATACGCTCCGCTCCCGGCGAAGGAGACTGTCAGGGCCGTCGGCCCGGGGATGCCATTGGGCGTGATCGTGGCGCTGGCGTTTCCGCTGGCGTCCGTCGTTGCGGTCGCCGTCTGGCTGCCGAGAGCAAACGTCACCGTCTGGTTCGGGACGGGCGCGCCGGTCGAGGTCACAGTCAGCCGCACGGTGAGCGTCAGCGGGTCGTTGTAGTCCCCCGACGTCGGCCCGGTGTAGGTCAGTGTCGTCGGGATAGCGGTCCATGTCACCGTGACCGGATTCGAGCTCACGGATTGGCCGCCCTGTGTGGCCGTCGCGACCAACGAGTCGGTTCCCACGAGAGTGCTCGTGTAGGTGAAGGAGGCGTGGCCGGCCGCGTCGGTCGTCGCGGTTCCCGTCGTGCCGGCATTAGGGCCGGTCACGACCCGGAAGCTGACCGGAACGTTGGCGGCCGGCTGCCCGGCTCCATTGCTGACGAACGCGGTCACGGTGTCGGGAGAGCCGACGGCGGCGGTCGCCGTGGGCGGGGCGAGAGCGACGACGAGGTTCGAATTCCAGGCGGCGGTCACCTGGTTGGAGACGATGCTCGCGCCACCGAGAGTCGTGATCGACGCCTGGAG
>DAIPLE010000328.1:0-1657 GCA_036769425.1 Actinomycetota bacterium | reverse complement strand
GGTCGTCGACACCGGCGGGTGGCTCCCACCTGACGTCGCCACCGACGACGCCCGCACCCTCACCCGGGCCGTCAGCGCTCAAGCCGAGCGCGCCATGACCGACGCCGACGTGCTCCTCCTCGTCCTCGACGCCGCGGTCGGCATCACCGAAGAAGACGCCCGCGTCGCCCGGCTCCTCCAACGAAGCGACAAGCCGGTCCTCGTGGTCGCCAACAAGGTCGACGACGAACGCCGCGAGACCGACGCCTGGACGTTCTCCCGTCTCGGGCTCGGCGACCCGATACCGGTGTCCGCGATCCACGGGCGCGGCAGCGGCGACCTGCTCGACGCGCTCGTCGCGGCGCTACCTCCCGAAGCCGCGCCGGCACCCGACGCGCCGAAGCTGTTCTCGATCGCGATCGTCGGTCGGCCCAACGTCGGCAAGTCCACCCTCTTCAACCGGCTCGTCGGCGACGAGCGCACCGTCGTCCACGACCAGCCCGGCACGACCCGCGACGCCATCGACACCGTCGTCGACACCCCCGACGGGCCGTTGCGCTTCGTCGACACCGCCGGCATGCGGCGCCGGAGCCGCATCGACGAACCCAGCGAGTACTACGGGCTGGTCCGCGCCCTCGAGGCCGTGAACCGGGCCGACGCTGCGCTGCTCGTCATCGATGCGTCCGCCGGTGTCACCCACCAGGACCAGCGGCTCGCCGAACGCGTCGACGCCGCCGGCACCGCCATCGTCGTGATCCTCAACAAATGGGACCTCCTCGACGCTGACCCTGACCGGCGGCGCGCCGTGCTCGCCGACGTCGCCGACCGACTCGCGTTCCTCGGCTACGCCCCGGTCCTGAAAGCGTCCGCCCAGGGTGGACGCAGCGTCGGGCGGATCCTCCCCGCGCTCCGCGAAGCCGAAGAGGCGTACCACCGGCGGGTGCCGACCGCGGCGTTGAACCGCGTTGTCCAAGACGCCCAAGCCGCGCACCCGCCGCCTGTCGTGCGTCGCCGACGACCTCGGGTCCTCTTCGCCACCCAAGGTGCCATCGACCCGCCGACGGTGACGCTGTTCACCACCGAGGTGCTCCCCGCCACCTATCTCCGCTACCTCGAACGGCGCATCCGCGAATCCTTCGATCTCGGACCCGCACCCCTCAAGTTGCGCGTCCGCCGCCGCGCCGGCTGAGCTCACCACCTCACCTCACCTCACCTCACCTCACCTCACCGAGCCGGGACCGAGGTCCGGGTCCGGGCCGACGTCTGGTCAAATGACCCCGTGCCCTGGTGTTCGACGTGCGACCGTTTCCTCTCTCCCTCCACCGTCGACCCCGACGGCACCTGCCCCACTTGCGGACACCCCGTCGACGCCGGCCACGCCCACAACGCCCCGCTCACCGAACCGGCGCCACCCACCGCGCAGGAGGCCGACACCGAAGAACCACTCGATCCCGTCCCCTGGCACTTCAAGCTCATGCTCGGCGCGCTCGCCATCTACCTCGGCTACCGGGCGTTTCAAGGCGTCGAATGGGTCGTACAGCACCTCTGAATTGCCACAACCCTGCGAGTACCATCGTCCGTCCGGCGCACACCACGTCGACGGGCTGTGGCGCAGCTTGGTTAGCGCGTCGGTCTGGGGGACCGAAGGTCCCGGGTTCGAGTCCCGGCAGCCCGACCA
>DAIPLE010000023.1:0-15949 GCA_036769425.1 Actinomycetota bacterium | reverse complement strand
GATCTCGGGCCAGGTGTCCGCCTCGGCGGTGTGGACGAACTCCGCGCCCTGCTCGACCGGGTAGTCACAGAAATCGCGCGCGGTGAACATCCGGCCGCCGATTCGATCCTGGGCTTCGACGACGACCACGTCGAGACCGGCGCGCGCGCAGTCGCGAGCGGCGGTCACACCGGCCATCCCGGCCCCGATGACGACGACGTCCTTCATTAGGGCGGGATGGTACCGTCGCCGCCCGCATGCGCATCGAGGGCTCGACCATCCTGGTAACCGGCGCGTCGTCCGGCATCGGCGCGGCGCTCGCACCGCAGCTCGCGGCGCGAGGCGCCACGGTGGGGATCGTCGCCCGCCGTCGCGACCGCCTCGAAGCGGTCCTGGAACGCTGTATTCAGCACGCTCCGCGATCGCGACTGTGGGCGGTCGACCTCGGTGATCTCGACGCCGCCGTCCGTGTCGTCGACGAGGCCTGGGACGCCTTCGCGGGACTGGACTGCCTCGTCAACAACGCGGCGATCCCGAAGCGAGTGCCCGTCCCACGACTGACGGACTCGCTGGTCGACGAGACGATGAGGATCAACTTCACGTCGCCGGTCCGCATGACCATGGCGCTGCTCCCCCGCTGGATCCAACGAGGCTCGGGCTGCGTCGTGAACGTGTCGAGCATGGGGGGGCGGATCGGCATCGCCCACGAGGCTGCCTACTGCGCCTCCAAGTTCGCGCTGTGCGGCTGGAGCGAAGGGATGGCCATTGATCTACGCGGAACCGGCGTCGACGTGAAGCTGGCGCTCCCGGGACCGATCGAGACCGAGATCTGGGACCTACCCGGCAATGACCCCGCCCTCTACAAGGGCCCGTTCGTCTCCGCCGAAGCGTGCGCGGCGAGCATCGTCGACGCGATCGAGGGGGACGGCTTCGAGTTCTTCGTCCCCCCGGAGTTCCCCGGTGGACTCGGCGCGCAGCACGACATGGTGGTCGGCAAGACCGGCGACGTCGACGCCTTCATCGACCTGATGGCTCAGATGGCTGGTAGCTGAGCCGGCTAGGCCGGGGCGACGTCGACCGGGATCCCGTTGAGCACGGCGTTGCCCGACAGGGGATCGAAGTGCTCGGTGTCGGCGAGCAGGTTGCTGTTCACACCCGGGCGGCTCGAAGCCACCCGGAGCTGCACGCCGTCGAGGTCGTGACCCCACCCGTGCGGCAGGCTGACGACACCTCGCATCATCGTGTCGCTCACCTCGACCGGGGCGAACAACGATCCGCCGACGGCCGCGACCTTGGCTCGCCCCCCGTCTCGCAGACCGAGCTGGGCCGCGTCGTCGGGATGGACGAGCAGCGTGCACCGGTCGCGCCCCTTGACCAGGACCTCGACGTTGTGCATCCAGGAGTTGTTGGAACGGAGGTCGCGCCGACCGATCAGCATGAGCCCTGACGCCGACGCTCCGCGAAGCGTTGATCGCAGCCGGTCCACGTCGGCGGCGATCGGGTCGGGCGCGAGCTCGATCCGGCCGCTCGGCGTGCGCAGCATCTCGGGCACCCGTGGGGTCAGCGGTCCGAGGTCGACGCCGTGGGGGTGGTCCTCGAGCACGTTGAGCGACAAGCCGTTGGGGTCAGCCCCGAATCCGTCGCCGTACGGCCCGGTTCGGAGCATCAGGTCCAGGATCCGTTCCGGTCCGCGTCGTGCCGCGAGCTGCTCGAGCAGGTCAGCCGGGTCACGGCCAGCCACGTTCGAAGCGCCTCGGCGGATCGCCTTGTCCACCATGCCGGCCACGATCACGTCATCGAGGGCGTGCGGATCTGCCGCGGCCCCCTGGCCGGCCGCGATGTTGGCGAGACGAAGGAGGATCTCCCATTCGTGCATCTCCCCCGCTTCGAGCGCCACGACCGGTGGTGAGTAGTTCGCCACGTTGCGCACCGCGAGGGAGTACAGGGCCAGGTCGTAGTGGCCACGGGCGAGGAGCGGGGGTGCCGGCAAGATCACGTCCGCGTGGCGAGTGGTCTCGTTCTGGTAGATGTCGACGCTGACCATGAACTCGAGCTCGCCAAACGCGCGATCCAAGCGCGCGCTGTCCGGCGCTGAGACCACCGGGTTGCCCGCGACGGTCACGAGCGCGCGCACCTGCCCGTCACCGGGGGTTTCGATCTCCTCGGCGAGACAGATGACGGGCAGCTCTCCGTACACCTCGGGGAGGCCCCGTACCCGGCTGGCGCGGCGGCCGAACCGGACGCCCCGCCCGACACCGGGCTCGCCGCCGGTGTTCGCGCCACCCGCGGCCGGGCGGGCGAACATGGCGCCGCCTTCCCGGTCCAGGTTGCCGGTCAGAACGTTGCACACATCCACCAGCCAGGACGCCACGGTCCCGAACTCGTTGGCGCAGGTCCCGAGGCGGGCGTACACCGCGGCACGGGGAGCCGCGGCGAGCTCGCGCGCCACGCGACGAATCGTCGCCGCGTCGATCCCGCACCAGGCCGCGACCGCCTCCGGGGTGAAGTCCGCGACGAGGGCCTCGAGCGTCGCCCAGCCGTTGACATGGTCCCGCAGCCGACCGGGGTCGGCGAGACCCTCTTCGAACAGGGTGTGCGCCACCGCGGCCAGGAACGCGGCGTCGGTACCGGGCCGGATGAAGAGGTGCTCGTCCGCTTCGTCGGCGGTCTTGGTGCGGCGAGGATCGATCACCACGAGCTTCCCGCCCCGGGCCCGGAGGGCACGGAGTCGCCCCGGGAGATCGGGGGCGGTGAGGAGGCTGCCGTTCGAGGCGAACGGGTTGGCGCCCAACAACAAGAGATGGTCGGTGCGGTCGACGTCGGGCACCGGCACCGACAGTGCGGCACCGAACATGAGTCCGGCCGACACCTGCTTCGGCATCTGGTCGAGGGTGCTGGCCGAGTAGACGTTGCGCGAACCGAGCGCTTGGATCAGGGCCCGGTTGTAGATGAGCCCGGCGAGGTTGTGCGCGTTCGGGTTGCCCACGTAGAGCGCCACCGCGTCGCGCCCGTGGGCGTCGAGGATCGGAGTCAGGCGCCGCTCGATCAGGGCGAACGCGGTGGCCCAGCTGACCTTGCGCCACTCGTCGCCATCGCGGACCAAGGGTTGGCGAACACGGTCCGGGTCGGTGTCGATCCGTCCGATCGCGCTGCCCTTCGGGCAGAGGAACCCGTGGCTGAACACGTCGTCGCGGTCGCCGCGCACCAGGGTGATGTCGCGCTCCTCGAGATGAAGCTCGAGGCCGCAGGTCGCCTCGCAGAGCGGACAGGTTCGGTACGCGACGGTCGACATGCCCCGAGAGGCTACGCGGTATCCCGCTACGCTGCGGCCGACTCGAAGCCGACAGCGTGGCGGCGTACGGAGCCGCAGAGGGACTCGTTTCATGGCCGCGGCGAGCGATCCTCGGTGACGGAACAGCTCTACTTCCGCCAGCTGCTGTCCGGCCACGACTTCGCCCGGGAGAACCCGGTCGCTGCCCAGATGGTCAACTTCGTGTACCTGATCGGGGACCGCGAGACCGGCGATGCCGTCGCCGTCGACCCCGCGTACGCGGTTCAGGAGCTCGTCGAGATCCTCGCCGCCGATGGGCTGCGGCTCACCGGGGTGCTCGCCACCCACTGGCACCCGGACCACATCGGCGGCGACCTCATGGGCTACGGAATCGAGGGCATCCAAGAGCTGCTGGGAACGCCCGACGTGTCGGCGCGCGTGCACATCCAACGCGACGAGGCGGACTGGGTGAAACGCGCCACCGGGGCCAGCGATCGCGACCTGATCCTGCACGACAGTGGCGACACCGTCGAAGCCGGCCGGATCCCGATCCGGCTCATCCATACTCCCGGCCACACGCCCGGGAGCCAATGCTTCGTCGTCGACGGCAAACTTGTGGCTGGCGACACGCTCTTCCTCAATGGCTGCGGCCGGACCGACCTGCCCGGCGGCGACGCCGATCAGATGTACGAGAGCCTCACCCAGCGGCTCGCGGCGGTCCCGGACGACACCGTCCTGTACCCCGGACACCGCTACTCGCCCGCCTCGTCAGCAACCATGGGTGAGACCCGGCACCAGAACTACGTCTTTCGACTCCCGACGCTCGAGCAGTGGCATCGCCTGCTCGGTTGACCCCGCCCCTCGTCCGCGACGACCGACTCGATTCGCGCGTCGTCGAGCCACTCGTCCGCGCGCTCTACGCGGAGCTGGTGGAGCGGTACGGGGTTCCCGACGCCGACCCGGACGGACTCATCGCCGACGATCTGGCACCCCCCACCGGCGCGTTCGTCGTCGCCTGGCTCGGGGAACGAGCCGTCGCCTGCGGGGGTGTCCGCCGTCATGACGCCAACGTCGGCGAGCTCAAGCGCATGTACGTGGCACCCTCGTCTCGCGGTCAAGGTGTGTCGCGCGTGCTGCTCACCAAGCTCGAAGAACGGGCGGGCGCGCTCGGCTTCGGACGGCTCATCCTTGAGACCGGAGTCCGCCAGCCCGAAGCGATGAGGCTCTACGAGACCTCGGGATACGAGCCGATCGAGGCGTACGGCTTCTATCGGACCTCGCCGCTGAGTCGGTGCTATGCGAAGGCGCTTCGCCCGGGGCCGACGGGTGCGACGGTCAGCTCGGGTCGAAGAGCACCGGAAGGCTCGTCGGACCGCGGAACGCCGTCCCCGCGATGATCGGCCGCTCACCATCGGGGTCGAGCCGCAGATTCGGGAGCCGATCGAGGATCAAGTCGAGGCCGACGCGCAGCTCGAGGCGCGCTAAGTGCATGCCGAGGCACTGATGTTGGCCGGTGCCGAACGCCAGATGGTTCTGCACCGGCCGGTCGATGTCGAAGACGTCGGGATGCTCGTATCGCCCCTCGTCGTGGTTCGCCGATCCCGTGAGGACGCTGATGGCCGCACCCTTGGGTATCGGGCAACCTCCGACCTCGGCATCCTCGGACGCGACGCGGCTCACCTGGGTGACGGACGTCTCCCAGCGCAGCGTCTCCTCGATGACCGCCGGGAGCAGCGAACGGTCGGCGCGGACCCGGTTTAGAACCTCGGGGTGGGCCAGCAGCGCGGTGAGCGCGTTGCCCATGACCCGAAACGTGGTCTCGGCGCCGGCCGGGAGCAGCAGGCGCAAGAACCCGTAGATCTTCTCGTCGGTGAGGCGCTCGCCGTCGATCTCGGCGTGGACCAAGTCGCTGATCAGGTCGTCAGCCGGATGCGCCCGACGTGCTTCGACGATGGGCGCCAGGTAGTCGCGCATCGCTCTGGACGCGGCCATCCCGACGTCAGGGTGCAAGGGCCCGGTGTTGATCTCCTCCGCCCAGTGGTGGAACTGGTCGCTGTCCTCGAGCGGAACGCCGACCAGCCCACAGATCACCTGAACCGGATAACGGCTGGTGAGGTCCCGCACCAGATCGGCACGACCGTGCGGGGCGATCTCGTCGAGCAGGCGATTGAGGGTGGGACGGACCAGCGCCTCGTCCCATCGTTCGAGGGCAGACGCGCGAAAGGCGTGCGCCACGAGGTTGCGGTAGCTGCGGTGCTCGTGGCCGTCCATGGCCAGAATCAGCTCACCCATGTATTGGCCGATGTGCTCGGCGTTGATCGACGAGGAGAACCGCGGCCCGTCACGCAGCACCGCCTCCACGTCCGGGAAGCGGCTCACGGAGTACATCGGCCGGTCGGTGAATCCGCCGTGTTCGCCGGGGCTGCGAAACACCGGGCACTCGCTCCGGGCTCGTTCCCAGATCGGGTAGGGCTGCCCGGTGAAAAAGTCGACCTCGTCGTATTCGAAATCGGGCGTCGTGGCCTGGCTCACGGTCCTCCGAAGGTCTCGCGCGCGTTCCCTGACACGGTAGTCAGGTTGGGGAGGCCCAACAACGCATAGGATCCGGCCCGATGGGCAGCCACCACGCCGGCCCGCACGGCGAGGATCCCTTCGCCGAGAGCGAGGACCAGCAGGCGCTCCGGGCGCTGGCACGCGAGGTCGCGGAGCGAGACCTTGCCCCGTCGGCCCGTCACTGGGACGAGACCGAGGCCTTCCCCGAGGGCTCATGGGACGCGCTCCGCAAGGCCGACCTGTTCGGAATCACTGTCGACGAGCGCTACGGCGGCATGGGCATGGGCGACGTCGAAGCCGCCATCGTGCTCGAAGAGCTTGCTCGCGTCGACGTGTCGAGCGCCATCCTCGCTCAGCTGATTTACAACGGACCTCCGCGAGCGATCCAACACCTCGGCCACGACGGCATGAAGCAGCGCTGGCTCCCCCTCGCCGCCAGCGGCGAGGGGCTGTTCTGCATCGGGATCAGCGAGTCCGAAGCCGGGTCGGCCGTGACCCACATGCGGGCCCGGCTCACCGCCGACGGTGACGGCTACCAACTCAACGCCTACAAGAACTACGTCACCGGTGGGCACAAGGCCCGGTGCTGCCTGGTGTGGTGCCGCTTCCCTGGCAGCGAAGGGGCGCGCGGGATCGGCGCCGTCGTCGTCGACCTCGAATCCGAGGGAGTCACCGTCGCCGGCACCCACGTGAAGATGGGGTTGCGGGGCACCAGCGAGGCCGAGCTGGCGTTCGACGACGTGTACGTCGGCCCCGAGGACGTGCTCCTCGCCGGCGACCCGGCGACCTCCGAGGCCTTCAAGACCTTGATCGGCCATATCAATCACGAGCGTTGCGGCAACGCCGCGATGTGCATCGGCGCCGCCCAGGGATCACTCGAATACGCGGTGCGGTACATGAACGAGCGCACCATCGGCGGTCAGCGGTTGGCTGACCTCCAAGGCCTCCAGTGGAAGATCGCCGACATGGCCACCCAGCTCGAAGGCGCCCGCCTCCTCCTGCAACGGGCGCTCCGCTTGGCCGGCCCGCACGGAACGCCACCGCCGCTCGAGACGGCCATGGCGAAGAGCGCTGCGAACCTGGCGGCGAAGTTCGTCTGCGACGAGGCGATCCAGCTCCTCGGCGGGTACGGGTACAGCCGCGAGTACCCGGTCGAGCGGGCATACCGCGACATCCGCGGACTCTGCATCGGCGCCGGCACCGTCGAGATCCAACGGAACTTCGTCGGCACCCAACTCCTGCGCGGCGCGACCCCGGTTGGCGCGTCTTGGCGCAACCCGCTCCTCTGAGGGCCACCTACCGGCATCCGGATGCCGCGGCCTACCGGGCCCCCGGTGGACCGTGGGACGGGCCGAGCCTCGATCGGCTCATGTCCGACGCGGCTCGGCGCGTCCGCACACCGGTGTTGGCCGACGAGACCGGCACCGCGCTCGATGGCCCGGCCATCGAGGCTGCGGTCGCGTCGTTGGCTGGCGGGCTCCGCGCCGCCGGTGTGCGCCACGGCGATGTCGTGGCGTGGCAAGCGCCCAACTGGCACGAAGTGATCCTCTTGTACCGGGCCTGCTGGCGACTGGGAGCCATCGCGGGTCCGATTCACCATCACGCCGGGCCGGCTGACGTTGACCGGTTCCTCGATGTCCTGCGACCAAGGCTGTGGCTTCCACCCGACGCCATCCGCGGGCGCGCCGCCCGCTACCCCACCCTGCTCGGCGGCGAGCCCGTCACGTCCTCCGCCGCGCGGCCGAGCGATCTGGCGGTGGTCCTGTTCACGTCGGGATCGACCGGAGGGCCAAAGGCCGCGCTCCACACCCAGCGGGGCCTCGCCTACAAGGCGCTCGTCATGGCCGGTGCGCACCAGCTGACACCCGCCGACGCGATCTTGATGCCGGCACCCCTCGCTCACGTCTCGGGTCTGCTCAACGCGGTGCTGGTGCCCGGGGTGGTGCCGATGCGGGTGAACCTCATGGCTCGGTGGGAACCCGAGGCTGCGCTGGCAACGATTGACGCCGCGGGGATCACGTTCATGATCGGCCCGCCGACATTCTTCATCTCGCTCATGGAGTCGCCGGGGTTCCGGGCCCCGCGAGTCGCGAGCCTGCGTTTGGTGTCGAGCGGAGGCGCCGGGGTGACGCCGAGCTTCGTGTCCAACGCCAGCGAACGGCTCCACGCGACGGTCAAACGCACCTACGGCTCGACCGAAGCCCCGACGGTGACGACGAGCACCCCCGGCGACCCGCCTGGTCGAGCCCGCGACACGGACGGCCGGGCCGTGGGGTCGGTGCGCCTCCGGGTGAGCGACCCAGTCACCGGGCGGCCCCGTCCGTACGGTGAGTCGGGCGAGCTGTGGCTGCGAGGACCCGAGCTCTTCGCCGGCTACCTCGACGCGTCCCAGACCGACGCGGCCATCACCCGGGGATGGTTCCGCACCGGTGACCTCGCCACGGTGGATGCCGACGGCTGGCTGACCGTCGTCGGGCGGATCAAGGACACCATCATCCGCGGTGGGGAGAACATCGCCGCCGCCGAGGTCGAGGCCATCCTCGAGCAGCACCCCGACGTGGTGCAGGCCGTCGCGGTCGGCTATTCGGATGCCCGGTACGGGGAGCGGGTCTGCGCCTTCGTCGTCGCTCGTCGACCGTTCGACCTCGGGGTCTGCCGGGCCTGGTTCGAGCACGAAGGCGTGGCGCGGTTCAAGACACCAGAGCGGGTGGTCACGCTCGACGAGCTGCCGCTGCTCTCCGCCGGGAAAGCCGACCGGGCTGCGCTCCGTGCGCGCGCCGAGGCGGGCGCACCAGACCCGGGTTGATCGGGCACCGGCGGTTCCCGGCTACCCGCGGTTCCACGGCTACAGGATGCTCTCCCCGGCCTCGACGCGGGGCCGCAGCAACGCGGCCAACCGCTCCCGGTGATAGGACGCGTCACCGAACGACAACTGGTCGAGCTGGGCCCGCTTCATGAACAGGTGCAGGTCGTGCTCCCAGGTGAAGCCGATACCGCCGTGCACCTGCAGTGCCGACGCCATCACACGCTTCGACGCGTCGGAACACCAGATCTTCGCGGTCGACGCGGCGACCGACGCATCCGGATGATCGGCACTGATGCACCACGACGCCCAGTAGACGCTGGAACGCATCCCTTCGACGTCGACGAGCATGTCGGCGCACCGATGCTTGACGGCTTGGAAGCTGCCGATCGGTCGGCCGAACTGGACTCGCTCCTTGGCGTACTCGACCGCCATCGTCAAGGCTCGGTCGGCACCGCCGAGCATCTCCGCGGCGGCATAGGTCGCGCCTCGGTTGAGGAGCCTCTCCACCGCGTCCGCGCCTCCGAGGCGCGTCGCCGCCGTGTCGTCGAAGCGAAGCCAGCCCAGCTCACGGGTCCGATCCATCGCCGGCTCCGCCCGGGCCGGACGCTCAGGGTCGAGGTCGGCCGAGAACAACCCGGGCCCGTCGCCGGTCTCGGCCACCACGATCGCGACGAGGGCGGACGGCGCGTACAGGACCGGGTCGGGCCGTCCGTGCAGCCGCCAGTGTGACCCGTCTGTCTCGGCGCGTACGGCGTCGCCCCGTCGGCTCCACGCCACGCCGGCGAGTACGTCGCCCTGGAGCAGGTCCTCGACCCGATCGGTCTCGCCGGCCGCGGTGAGGGCGTCGAGCGCGAGCACGGTCGTGGCGAAGGGTGTCGGCGCCGCGTGACGCCCCACTTCCTCGAGGAGGACCGCGACCTCGACGGCGCCGAGTCCCAACCCGCCCAGCGAGTCGGGAACCGCGACACCGGGCCAACCCTGCTCGACCATGGCCGCCCACAGGACGGAGTCCCATCCGCCGCCGGCGTTCACGACGGCGCGAACCTGCGCACTCGACGCGAGGCCATCGAGCACGTCGCGGGCGCCGTCGCGCAGCGCCTCCTGGTCGTCGTTCAACGCGAAATCCAAGCGGCGGCAGGCTATCCCTGCCCTTCGAGGGTCGTCGGACGACCGCTACGCTGAGCACAACCCTGAGACAGGAGCCGTGCGGTGACCGACGAGAAGCCCGCGTACCTTCGTCACGGCGACACCGAGTTCGAGCTGCCCGTCGTGCGTGGCACCGAGAACGAGCTCGGCGTCGATATCGCGAAGCTACGGGCGCAGTCCGGCCTGATCACACTCGACTACGGGCTCGTGAACACCGGATCCTGCGAGTCGGCCATCACCTTCATCGACGGTGATCAAGGCATCTTGCGCTACCGCGGGATCCCGATCGAACAGCTGGTGTCCGGCCACTCGCCGTCGTTTCTCGAGACCGCGTATCTCCTGATCTACGGCGAGCTCCCCACGCGCGCCGAGCGAGACGAGTTCAGCCGGTCGATCCGCAAGCACACGCTGCTCCACGAAGAGGCGAAGCGGTTCTTCGACGGGTTCCCGCATGACGCCCACCCGATGGGAGCGCTCTCATCGGTGGTCAGCGCGCTCTCGACCTTCTATCCGGACAGCGCGGATCCACACGATCCGGACCAGGTCCAGTTGGCGATCGTCCGTCTCATCGCCAAGCTCCCGACCATCGCCGCGTACTCCTACAAGAAGTCGATCGGGCAGCCGTTCCTGTACCCGAACAACCAGCTCGACCTGATCGAGAACTTCTTGACCATGATGTTCGCCGTCCCATCCGAGCCCTACGAGGTGAGCCCCACCGTCGTCCACGCGTTGAAGATCCTGCTCATCCTCCATGCGGATCACGAGCAGAACTGCTCCACGTCGACGGTCCGCCTCGTCGGCTCCAGCGAGGCGAACCTGTTCGCGTCCGTCGCCGCCGGCATCAACGCGCTCTGGGGCCCGCTTCACGGGGGCGCCAACCAGGCGGTCATCGAGATGCTCGGGCACATCCGGGCCGACGGGAACGACATCGCGAAGTACGTCTCGAAAGCCAAGGACCCCAACGACCCGTTCCGGCTCTCGGGGTTCGGGCACCGGGTGTACCGGAACTACGACCCTCGGGCACGGATCATCAAGGATCAGGCCCACACGGTCATCGAAGAGCTCGGGAAGATGGACGACCTCCTCGAGCTGGCGCTCCGCCTCGAAGACGTCGCGATCTCCGACGAGTACTTCATCGAGCGCAAGCTGTACCCGAACGTCGACTTCTACTCCGGTCTCATCTACCGCGCCATGGGGTTCCCGACCAACATGTTCCCCGTCCTGTTCGCGCTCGGCCGTCTACCCGGCTGGATCGCGCATTGGAAAGAGATGATGGAGAGCCCCAAGACCAAGATCGGGCGTCCCCGTCAGATCTACGTCGGGCGCACCGAACGGGACTACGTCCCGATCGACGAACGCGGTTGAACCTCACCCCCACCGCGGACGAAGAACGCCTCCGCCACGACTTCCGGGCCTGGCTGCGCGACCACCTTCCCTGGGAGTACGGGCGGGGACTCCCCCCACGGTTCGACGACCTCGCCGAGGAAGTCGCCTTTCTTCGCGAATGGCAAGCCCGCCTCGCCGCGGATCGCTGGGTCGGTGTCGCCTGGCCCGCGGAGTACGGCGGCCGCGGCGCGGGGCCGGTCGAGCAGTTCATCGTCACCGAGGAACTCGCCCGCGCCCGCGCCCCTGAGCTCGTCGGTCGGATCGGAATCAACCTGGTGGGTCCCACGCTGCTGGCGCACGGCACCGAGGAACAGCGAGCCCGATGGCTGCCGACCATCCTCCCGGCCGAGGAGCTGTGGTGCCAGCTGTTCAGCGAGCCGGGGGCCGGGAGCGACCTGGCGTCCCTCACGACCCGCGCCACCGCCACCGCCGGCGGGTGGGTCCTCAACGGCCAAAAAGTTTGGACCAGCTACGCGCAGTTCGCCGACTGGGGCCTGTGCCTGGCCCGCACCGACCCCGACGTCGCGAAGCAGCGTGGCATCTCGGCGTTCGCGGTCGACATGCGCACCGCGGGCCTTGAGGTGCGGCCCCTACGCCAGATCACCGACGAGACCGAGTTCAACGAGGTGTTCTTCAGCGACGTCTTCGTCCCCGAAGACCGGCTGGTGGGCCCACTCAACGAGGGCTGGCGCGTCGCGAACTCGACCCTCACCCAGGAGCGAGGGATCAACCCCCGCCAGCTCGTGATCCATCTCCAGCTCGTCGACGAGCTGCTCCGGCTCGGGCTGCAAGAGGGTGCCTGGGACGATGACCGGCTCCGACCACGCCTCGCCGAAGCCGCCGTCGAGGTGCGGCTCTTCCAGCTCGCCAACTGGCGGACCCTGTCCCGGGTGGCGAAGGGCCGCGACCCGGGTCCCGAGGGCAGCGCGATGAAGCTGGCCTGGAGCGAGATGAGCAAGCGGTTGCACGACACGGTGATGGCGGTGCTCGGGTCCGCCGCTCCGCTGTGGCGTGACGCCGCCGACAACCCGGGTGACGGCGCCTGGCAACGCTCGTGGCTGTACTACCAGGCATCGTCGATCTGGGCCGGCACCAACGAGATCCAACGCAACATCCTCAGCGAGCGCGTCCTCGGCTTGCCACGAGAACCGGCACGTTCGCCCCGCTGACCGGCTGCGCTCCGGCGGGTGGCACCGGGCGTCGAGAGCAGCCCCGGGTCTCGGGTCGCTGGCATGATGGCGGCGTGGAGTTCGAAGCCATCCGATACGAGGTCGACGGTCCGGTCGCGACGATCACGCTGAACCGTCCCGACGCCGCGAACGCGCAGAACAGCCAGATGCTCGACGAGCTCGACGCCGCCCTCGACCTCGCCGACCGCGACGACACCGTCCGCGTCGTGGTGGTGGCGGGTTCGGGCAAGCATTTCTCCGCCGGTCACGACCTCAAGGAGATCCTGAGCGGCGGCGACGAATGGGCGCGTCTCCGTGCCACACCGGAAGGAAAGTGGCGACACGAGCAGGTCATGTACTTCGATCGTTGCGTCCGGCTCCGCGACTTCCGCAAACCCACGATCGCGTCGGTGCAGGGCGCGTGTGCCGCGGCCGGCCTCATGCTGGCGTGCATGTGCGACCTCATCGTCGCCGCCGATGACGCCCGGTTCTCGAACCCGGTCGCCCGGATGACCGGCGTCGGCGTCGAGCTCCTCGTCGAGCCGTGGGAGCTCGGTCCCCGCAAGGCCAAGGAATTCCTGCTCTGCGCCCAGACGCTCAACGCCGCCGACGCCGAACGGTTCGGGCTCGTCAACCGGGTCGTGGCCGCCGACGAGCTCTCGTCGGCGACCCGGGCCATGGCCGACGAAGTGGCGCTGGTCCCGCCGGTCACGGCGCAAGCGATCAAGGCGTCGATCAACCAGATGCTCGATCTGTCGGGCCAACGTGACTCGTGGCGGTACCACTTCATGATCCACCAGTTCGTGAGCAACACCGTCACCGCGTTGGCCGCCTCCGACGCCCGGAAGGAGGGCGGCATGGACGCGGTCAAGCGCCAGCAGGCCGGGTCGTGACCGGTCCGCTCGACGGCATCCGCGTCCTCGACCTCGGAACTCGGATCGCGGCGCCGTTCTGCGCCGGGCTCCTCGGCGAACAAGGAGCCGAGGTCATCAAGGTCGAACAGCCTCGCCGGGGTGACTTCATGCGAGAGATCGGCCCCTTCGCGACGACCGATGACGCCGACGGCCCCTACTCGCTCTTCTGGGCCGTGGAAGGACGCGGCCGAAAGAGCGTCACCCTCGACCTGCGCCAGCCAGCCGGTCAGGACCTGTTCCGGCGGCTCGCCGCCACCGCCGACGTCGTCGTCGAGAACTTCCGGCCCGGAACGCTCGAGAACTGGGGTCTCGCGCCGTCGTCCCTCGACGCGCGGCTCGTCGTCGTGCGGATCAGCAGCTTCGGCCAGGACGGCCCGAACGCGCACCGCCCGGGCCTCGACCGGGTCGGGATCGGCTACGGAGGGCTGCTGCATCTGACCGGATATCCCGACCGCCCACCGGTGCGGGTCGGGGTGACGATCTCGGACTATCTGACCGGAGTCTTCGCGGCGCACGCCGCGACGTGCGCGCTCTA
This sequence comes from Actinomycetota bacterium, assembly GCA_036769425.1. Taxonomy (GTDB): domain Bacteria; phylum Actinomycetota; class Acidimicrobiia; order IMCC26256; family PALSA-555; genus PALSA-555. The sequence goes on along the minus strand of DAIPLE010000023.1, from coordinate 2,190 downwards.
CGCCCGCGACACCCGCCGAGACGGACGCGGCGCGGTCATCGACGCCGCCCTCTACGGCGCGGCCCTGCGAGTGCTCGAATGGACCCTGGCCGGCTACGACCACCTCGGCGTCATCCGCAACCGGGAAGGGAACCGGCTCGCCAACTCGGCTCCGCTCGACAACTATCCGACCCTCGACGGCAAGTACGTGTGCATCGTCGCCGGATCGGACGCGAACTTTGCCCGGTTGTGCAAGGCCATGGAGCGACCCGAGCTCGTCGACGACCCGCGCTTCGCCCGCCTGAGCGACCGTGCGACGCACGGCGACGAGATCAACACGATCGTGGCGGACTGGACGAGTGGACTCGACGCCCAGACGGTCGAAGAGCGCTGCGTCGCGTGCGACGTGCCGGTCGCGACGGCCTACACCGCCGCGGACATCTTCTCCGACCCGCATATCGCGGCTCGCGGCGATCTCGTCACGGTCGACGATCCCGTCGTCGGCCCGTTGCGCCAACAGGCGCCCTACCCGCGTCGGGTCGGCGAGTCGCCGCCGGTGCCGTCGGGCGCCCCCCGACTCGGAGAGCACACCCGGACCATCCTGGGCGAGACCCTCGGGGTGTCGGACGGCGAGCTCGACCAGCTTGCCGTCGACGGCGTCATATGAGCGGGCGTCACGTCCCGGTGCGGACCGGGCTCTTCGAGGAGACCGTCGCCGGAGCCGTGCAGCTCCTCGGCGCCCGCTGCTCGTCGTGCGGCCGGTACCTCTTCCCCCGTAGCGAGCTCTGCCCGAACTGCTCGTCCACGAAGGTCGAGGCGGTCGTGCTCTCCGACGTCGGCGAGTTGTGGGGCTGGACCGTGGTGCAGACCGCACCGCCGGGTTACGAGGGGCCGGTGCCGTTCGGATTCGGCGTCGTGGAGCTCCCCGAAGGTCTGCGGGTCATCACCCGCCTCGAGCTCTCCGACATCGACTTCGACTTCGGACTACCGATGCGACTTGCCGTCGCGGAACTCCACGACAACGACGGCGGCGAGACCGTCGTCACGTACACGTTCGTGCCGGCATGACCGACGTCCGGATCGCCGGGGTGGGACTCCACCCCTTCGGCCGGTTTCCCGACCAGACCGTCACCGACCTCGGCGTCGCCGCCGTGCTCGCCGCCCTGGCTGAGGCCGGCGAACCGTCCTTCGACGCGGCGTTCTGCGGCACCGCGTACGCGGGCGTCGCCGCCGGTCACAAGGTACTCAGCGCGATCGGACGCACCGGGGGCCCGATCCTCGACGTCGAGGCCGGTTGCGCCAGCGGTGCCGCCGCCCTCATGCTCGCGGCCGGCGCCATCGACGCCGGCCAGTACGACACCGTGCTCGTGTTCGGGATCGAGAAGATGCCGAAGGGCATCATCCGCTCGTCGTTCTTCGAGCCGTGGCGCGAAGAGGCCGGACTCGCCGCGACACCGGCCTACTTCGCGCTCCGGGCGCAGCGCCTCCAACGCGAGACCGGCCTGACCAAGGAACAGCTCGCGGGCGTCGTGGTGAAGAACCGACGTCACGGCGTCCACAATCCGGATGCCATGTTCCAGTCGGAGACGACCGTCGAGGCGGTCCTCGGCTCGCGAGTGGTCTGCGAACCGTTACACCTGTTCATGCTCTGCTCACCGAACGAAGGGGCCGCCGCGGTTGTCCTGCGACGCGGAGCCGACGCCGACCCGGGATCGGTGCGCCTCGACGCCGCGGTGCTCCGGTCGCATCTGCCCGGGTCGGTGCTCGGTGAGGCGACACCCATGAGCGGTGTCGACGACACGTCCATCACCCCGCCCACGACGCTGGCGGCACAAGACGCGTTCGTGCACGCGGGCGTGACACCAACCGACCTTGACGTCGTCGAGTGCCAAGACACCGACGCCGCCCGCGAGCTGCTGTGCTACGAGGAGCTCGGGCTCTGTGAGCACGGCGAGCAGGGCCAGTTGCTTGACGATGGCGCGACCGCGCTCGGGGGTCGCCTTCCGGTGAACCCGAGCGGCGGTCTGCTCTCGAAGGGCGAGCCGCTCGGGGCCTCCGCGCTCGGTCAGGTCGTCGAGTTGACCCGCCAGTTGCGCGGCACGGCCGGGCCCCGTCAGGTCGACGGGGCCCGGGTCGCGCTCGCGCAAACGGTTGGTCGGGGCGCGAACGCCTCGGTGACGATCCTCAGCCGATAAGTCCTCAGCCTCCGAT
>DAIPLE010000159.1:0-5562 GCA_036769425.1 Actinomycetota bacterium | reverse complement strand
GGTCCCGGTTCCCTCCCGGCGACCGGGCGCCTCGGTAGCGTCCACGTGTGGCCCACCGCGCGACCCCGCCACCGGTGTCGGGAGCCCGCCGGGGCATGACGATCGGGCTCGTCGTCTTGGGGGTGGGGATCGTCGGCCTGATCGTCGCGATCGCGCTCGTCACTTCGTCCGGCGGCGGAAGCTCGCACCCCGCGACGACGACCACGACGGTTCCCGCCACGACCACGACTCCGGCGATCAGCGCCGACCCCCAGGGGTACGCCGTCGCGCTGTACAACGCCTGGAAGACCGGTGACCGCGTCGCCGCGTCGCGGGTCGCGTCTCCCCAGGCCGTCACCCAGATGTTCGTGGTGCCGTACCAGGCGCAGGTGAGCACGAGCGGGCCCGTCGACCCCTACTCGTTTCAAGGCTGTCAGGGTGCCGCGGGGTCAACGATCTGCTCGTGGCAGGCCCAGGGCCTGAGCGCCGTCACGATGCGGGTGCGCAACACGACCGGTGGGTTGCCGGTCCTCGTGGTCGACGTCCAGCGCAGCCCCTGATCGGGGTTGCCGCGGCGCCCGAGTCGTTCAGCGAGTGCGAACCTCGACCGCGTCCCGTGGACCGATGTCGAGGTGACCCGAGGCGGTCAAGCGCTGCTCGAGGTCACGAACATCGGTGCTACTGCTTGGCCTTGATCGCCTCAATGAGCTTCGGGACGACTTTGTGGATGTCACCGATGACACCGAGGTCGGCGACCGAGAAGATTGGCGCCTCGCCGTCCTTGTTGATCGCGAGGATGTTGTCGGAGCCCTTCATCCCGACGAGGTGCTGCGTCGCTCCCGAGATTCCGAGCGCGACGTACAGCTTCGGCTTGACGACCTTGCCGGTCTGGCCGACCTGCTTGGCGTAGGGCACCCAGCCGGCGTCGACGATGGCACGCGATGCGCCTGACGCCCCGTGCAGGAGCTTGGCGAGCTCCTCGACGAGTGGCTCGTAGGCCTCGGCGCTGCCGAGACCGCGGCCGCCGGACACGACGACCGTCGCCTCTTCGAGCTTGGGTCCCTCGCGCTCCTCGACGTGACGTTCGAGCACCTTCGCGGCGCCGGCCCGGCCGGCGTCGGCGGCGGCGACCTTCTCGACCGTCGCTGGAGCGCCTCCGCTGGGCTCGGCGGGAAACGACTTCGGGCGGATCGCGGCGAGGTACGGCGCCGGTCCGGTGAACGCGGTGTCGACCAGGGTGTTGCCGCCGAACGCTGCGGTGCCGACGATGACCCGGTCGGCGTCGACGCTCACGGCAGTGGCGTTGGTGATCACCGGCCGGTCGAGGACCGCGGAGAGGCGGGCGATCGCGTCGCGCCCGTCGTAGCTCTGCGCGAACAAGATGAGGTCCGGCTGGTGGGTGGCGACCAGCTCTTTGAGCGCGGCGGCGCCGATCACGCCGGGGAGCCCGTCACCGGGATCGACGGCATAGACGGTCGTCGCGCCGTGCTCTCCGAGCGGGCCGGCGAGGGTGTCGGCGTCGGCGCCGACGTACACCGCCTCGACCGTGTCGCCGAGCTCCCGAGCCTTCGTGAGGAGCTCGAGCGTGCTCGAATGCGGTTTCGCGCCGTCGGTCTCGGCGTACACCCAAACTTTGGCGATTCCCATGGTCCTGCCCCTCAGATGACTTTGAGCGCTTCGAGGAACGCGACCACGCGTTCGTGGGCGTTGCCGTCGTCCTCGATCTTCTCGCCGGCCTCGCGTGCCGGCGCGGCCGCGATGTTGATGATCTCTTGCCGGGCGCCGGCCCAGCCGACGTCGTCGGCGTTGAGCCCGAGGTCCGCGATGGCGCACTCGTCGACCGGCTTGTTCTTGGCGGCCATGATCCCCTTGAAGGACGGGTATCGGGGCTCGACGACGCCGGCGGTGACGCTGACGACCGCGGGCAGCGTCGCTTCGACCTCGTCGTAGCCGGCTTCGGTCTGTCGTTGGATCGTGACCTTGCCGTCACCGACTTCGACGTGCTTGGCGAAGGTGAGCGACGGCCAGTCGATCAGCTGCGCGATCTGGGCGGGGACGGTGCCGGTGTACCCGTCGGTGGACTCGGTGGCGGTGAGCACCAGGTCGATGTCCCCGATCCGTTCGACGGCCTTGGCCAGGACCTTGGCGGTCGAGAGGGCGTCGCTGCCGGCCAGGGCGGGGTCCGAGACGAGCACGGCTTTCGCCGCGCCCATCGCCAGCGCGGTGCGAAGCCCCGAGACCTCGTTGTTGGGGGCCATGGAGATCAGGGTCACCTCGCCGCTGCCTGCCTTGTCGACAAGCTGGAGGGCCATCTCGACGCCGAAGCTGTCGGACTCGTCGAGGATCAGCTTTCCTTCGCGTTTGAGGGTCTTGGTCTGCGGATCCAGCTCCCCGGGGACGGCCGGGTCGGGGATCTGCTTGACGCAGACGGCGATGTTCATGGGTGCTCCGCTCGGTGTCGGCGCGCCGCGTGAGCGGCACCCCGTCGTGGATGGCGCATTTTGGCCGATGGGGCCCGCAACGTCGAAACCGGGCCGCGAGATATCGGTACGGTCGGCGTGTGCCGGCCACCGCCGACCTCCTCGTCGTAGGCGCCGGACCGGCCGGCGCGGCGGCCGCGATCGCCGCCCGGGGTCACGGGCTCGACGTCGCGCTGGTCGACAAGGCCACCTTTCCCCGCGACAAGACCTGTGGTGACGGCCTGACCACCGCCGCGCTCGACCGTCTCGAGCGGCTCGGGGTGCCGGTTCCGGGGCTCGGGGCCGAGCCGGTCCGGTCGGTCGTCGTGGTGGCTCCCGATCACTGGCAGGTCGAGCTCCCGCTGCCCGAGTCGGGCTGGCACGCCACCGTCGTTGAACGGATGACGTTGGACGCCGCGCTCGTCGACCGGGCCCGAGCCGTCGGCGTCGGCGTGCACGAGGGGGTTTCGGTCGACGAGGTCAGTATCGACCCTGATGCGGTGCGGGTGCGGACCAGCGACGGGACGCAGTGGCATGTCCCGTTCGTGATCGCCGCCGACGGTCATTACTCGAGTGTGCGTCGGTTGACCGCTCGCGCGGTCGAACCCGATCTCGGGGCCTGGCACGCGGTTCGCCAGTACTTCGGGCAGGTGGCAGATCCCCGTCTGTGGGTGCTCTTCGAACGGGATCTGCTCCCCGGGTACGCGTGGGTGTTCCCGCTGCCCGACGGGCGCGCCAACGTCGGGTTCGGGGTGCTGCGCAGCGCCGGGTACGACGGGAAGGCGCTGAAGCAACTGTGGACCGACTTGCTGGCGCGTCCGGTGCTGCGCGCGGTGCTGGGCCCGCGCGCTGAGCCCGAGGCCCGCTACCGCGCCTGGCCGATCCCGACCGCGTATGCGCCGGAACGTCTCGTCGACGGGCGTGTCCTGTACGCGGGCGACGCCGCTGCCGTCGTCGACCCGATGACCGGGGAGGGCATCGCGCAGGCGCTGGACACGGGCGTGTTCGCCGCGGACGCGGTCGCGGCCGGTGGTGGTCCCGGGCGCATCGCGACCCGCTACCGAGGCGTGGTCGACCAGGCGCTCGGTCGGGATCTGCGGTTCGCGGCGTTCCTGCAGCGGTTGCTCCGGTCCGGGTTCGTCGCCAACGGGGCGATCCGGGCCGCGGGGCTGACGCCGTGGACGCGGCGCAACTTCGCCCGGTGGATGTTCGAGGACTATCCGCGTGCCGCGCTCTTCACCCCGGACCGGTGGCGACGCCGGCTGCTGACGCCCGCGGGCGCGTTCACCTGACCCGACCGCCGGATCAGAGCGCCGCGGGTTGGGGGGGCCCGTCCGGCTCGACGAGCACTTTCACGTGATGCTCAGCGGCGCGGAGCAGATCGAAGGTGTCGGCGACGCCGTCGAAGCCGACCCGTCCGGTGATCATTGGGGCGACGTCGACGGTTCCCTCGGCCAGGGCGCGCAAGGTCTGGGCGAACTCGTCGGCGTCGTACGCGTAGACGAACTGGACATTGAGCTCCTTGACGATCGCGAGGAGCGGGCGGATGCGGTCGGGTTGCATGCACACCCCGGCGACCACGATCCGGGTCTGGGACGGGGCGGTCGCGATGACGTCGTCGAGCATGCCGGGGACGCCGACCGCTTCGAAGATGACCAGGGGCCGCGCCGCGGCGTGCGCGCGCCACGCGTCGATGCCGGGCTGGTCGCGGGGGTCGACGACGACGTGCGCGCCGAGCCGCTCGGCGAGCGCCCGCCGTTGCGGTGAGTAGTCGCAGGCCACGATGGGCTCGACCCCGCGGGTGCGGAGCCAGGCGACGAGGGCCAGTCCGATGGGGCCGCATCCGACGACCAGGGCGGTGTCGCCCGGGGTCAGGCCGGCCTTGTTGACGGCGTGGAGGCCGACGGCCATGGGCTCGGTCAGCGCGGCGCGGCGCACGTCGAGCCCGTTGGGCACCCGGAGGCACAGCGCGGCGGTCAGTAGGAAGCGTTCGCAGTAGCCGGCGTAGTGATCGTTGGAGAATCCGAGCGGGACGAGATCGGGCACGCGCACCAGGTACGGCATCGACACGACCAGGTCGCCCGGGCTGACCGGGGGGTCGGGGGTGTCGGGGCCGAGGTCGAGCACCTCGCCGACCCACTCGTGGCCCAAGTAGTAGTCCCCGTCGGGATCGAACGTGGTCGCGAGGCCCATGGCGGTCGCGACCTCGGGGAGCACCTCGGCGTGGGCGAGGGTGTGGAGGTCGGAGCCGCAGATGCCGCACGCTCGGAGCGCGACGAGGGCCTCACCGGCCGCAGGGGTCGGATCGGGAAGGTCCTCGACGACGAGGCGATGACGGCGGGCGACGACCCCACGCACCGGCGCAGCGTAGGCCAGGTCAGGGGCCGGTCGGCTTGACCGGGAGCGGCGACCCCACGACACTCGCCGTCATGTCGATCGATTTCACGCTCCCCGCCGACGTCGAGGCGGTCCGCCTCCGGATCCGCGAGTTCATGGACGCCGAGGTACGACCGGCCGAGGAGAAGCTGTACGCCAACGCGTCCGGTGGCGAGCCCGACCGTCGCGAGGTCGTGGCGATGATCATCGACCTGCGCCAAAAGGCCAAGGAGTGGGGGGTGTGGCTCCCCCACATGCCGAAGGAATGGGGTGGACTCGGGCTCGGGATCACCGCGATGGCGTTCGTGTCCGCCGAGGCCGCCCGCACGAACTTCGGACCGTTCGTGCTGAACGCGCAGGCCCCCGACGAGGGCAATCAGCACACGCTGCTGCACCACGGGAACCCGGATCAACAGGAGCGTTACCTGCGACCCTCGGTTGAGGGTCGGGTGCGGTCGTGCTTCGCGATGACCGAACCCGAGGTCGCCGGGTCGGACCCGACCGGGATCCGCACTGCGGCGGTGCTCGACGACGCCACCGGCGACTGGATCGTGAACGGGCACAAGTGGTTCATCTCGGGGGCGAGGGGCGCCGGGTTCGCGATCCTCATCGCCAAGACCGACCCCGACGCCGACCCACCCCAGGCGAGCAACACCGCGTTCTTGGTCGACCTCCCCGCGGAGGGCTGGGAGATCGTCCGCGACGTCGAGACCATGGCCGGGCGCGGGAACCACTGCGAGATCCGGAT
>DAIPLE010000327.1:0-1671 GCA_036769425.1 Actinomycetota bacterium | reverse complement strand
CGCTGAACCGGGCCGGCGGTGAGATGGCCGCCAGCCCCCACATCGTCGGGTACCAGTGCGCGGGGACCATCGTGGAAGCCGGCGCCGACGTGACCGACCGCACCGTCGGTCAACGGGTGGTGTGCACCAATCTCTTCGGGTCGCACGCCGAGCTGATGGCCGTCCCCCCGATCCTCACCTGGGTCGTGCCCGACGGTCTCGACATCCTCGAAGCCGCGTGCGTCCCGGTGCCGTTCGGGACCGCCGATGACTGCCTCTTCGAGTTCGGGCACCTGAAGGAAGGCGAGACCGTGCTCATCCAGGCCGGCGCGAGCGGAGTCGGGATCGCCGCGATCCAGCTCGCCAAGCGGGCCGGCGCCACCGTCCTCGCCACCGCGTCGAGTGATCAACGCCTCGAGCGTCTCCACGAGTTCGGTCTCGACCACGGCATCAACTACCGCGACGTGAACTTCGCCGACGCGGCCCGGGCGCTCACCGGCGGGCGTGGTGTCGACCTCGTCGTCGACTCGGTCGGCTCGACGCTGACCGGCAGCATCCAGGCCCTCGCGTACCGCGGCCGGTGCATGCTCGTCGGCCAGGCCGGCCGCGACCAGCAGCCCTTCGATGCCGCCATGCTCATGATGGGCAACCAGACCCTCACCGGCGTGTTCCTCGGCGCCGAGGTCATCACCGACCGGGTCCGGTCGATGATCGCCCAGCATCTCGACGACATCGCCGCCGGTCGGCTCCGCGTCGTCGTCGATCGAGTGTTCCCGCTCGCGGACGCGGCTGACGCCCACGCCTACGTCGAGAGCCGACAAGCCGTCGGGCGGGTGGTGCTGGTCCCGTAACGTCACCGTCCCGGCGCCGGCTCGCTGCCGGCACCGTCGGCGGCGCGACGAACGCTGCGGGTGTCGGCACCTAGGATCAGTTCGCTGTGGGGCCCGGCGCGACGACTCGAGGCGGCGCGTCGACGCCGCGGCCGCTTCGCTTCACCTTCTTGGGTCGGGTCGCGCTCGAGCCCCCCAACGGCGGACCCCGGTCGAGGTGCGCGGGACTCAGCCGGCCCTGGTGCTCGCCTACCTCGTCCTCGAGCGACCCCGGCCCCTGCTGCGCGACGACCTCGTCGAGCTGCTCTGGCCCGGTCCGCTGCCCGACCACTGGGAAGGCGCGTCGCGTCAGGTCGTGTCACGGGCCCGGCGCGCGCTCACCGACGCCGGCTTGCAGCCTGAATCGCTCAGCGAAGCCTGCCTGGCCGCGGCTCGCCGATGGGGCGACCCCGCAGGGCTCGCGACCGCCCTGTGGGCCCGACGAGTCGCGCTCATGGGTCCATCCGGGACCGAGGCCCGGGTCCGCGACGGACGCGAGGCCCTGGCGCTTCCCCGCGCCGCCGTTGCACCCGAATCGGTGCTCGCCGCGCACATCGGCCTCGTCGAAGACCTCCTCGAGCTCGGCGATCGCACCGGAGCTGATCGCGCGCTCGACGACGCCACCCGGCTCGCCACCGAGCTCGACCACCCGTACTGGTCCTGGGCGACCGCCTGCTGGCGCACCCTCACGACCATCGTCGACGGGCGGTGCGACCAAGCCGAACAGCAGGCGTTCGCCGCGTTCGGCTGCCAGACCGGCGACCATCCCGAAGCCGTTGCCGCGCTCGGCGTCAACCTCGTCGACGTGCGCCTGTTCCAACAC
>DAIPLE010000326.1:1079-1673 GCA_036769425.1 Actinomycetota bacterium | reverse complement strand
GTGTCGGTGTCGGTGGGGGCGGCGTGGCTGATCCGCACCGAGACGATGCGGCGGCCTTGGACCCGTTCGGTACGGAACTCGAGGTCTTGGAAGCGGACCCCTTCGCCTTCGTCGGGGACATGGCCGAGCAGGTTGAAGACGAGGCCGCCGACGGTATCCCATTCGGTGTCGGGGAGCTCGAGGCCGAGGACTTCGCTGACCTCGTCGATCGCGGTGCGGCCGGGGACGCGGAGGGACCCGTCGGGGAGACGTTCGACGCCGGGGGTCTCGACGTCGTACTCGTCGGTGATCTCGCCGACGATCTCCTCGAGGAGGTCTTCGAGGGTGACGAGGCCGGCGGTGCCGCCGTGCTCGTCGATGACGATGGCCATGTGGAACTGCTTGCTCTGCATCTCGCGGAGGAGCTCAGCGACGCGTTTCTGTTCGGGGACGAACACCGCGGGGCGCAGGACGACTCGGACCGGTTCGTCACCACCACCGGCGCGGGCCCGTTGCACGAGGTCTTTGAGGTAGACGAGCCCGATGATGTTGTCGGTGGTGTCTTCGTAGGCGGGGATGCGTGAGTAGCCGGCGGCGATGGCGCGTTCGATGGCG
>DAIPLE010000326.1:0-1069 GCA_036769425.1 Actinomycetota bacterium | reverse complement strand
CGCCATCGAACGCGCCATCGCCGCCGGCTACTCCCGCATCCCCGCCTACGAGGACACCACCGACAACATCATCGGCCTCGTCTACCTCAAAGACCTCGTCCAACGGGCCCGCGCCGGCGGCGATGGCGCGTTCGATGGCGGCTTCGATGGTGGCGTCGGCCTCGATGGCGGCCATGTCAGGGCGGGGCACCATGACTTCGCGGACGACGGTGTCGCCGAACTCGAAGATGGAGTGGATGAGCCGGCGTTCTTCGCGTTCGATGACCTCTTCGTCGGCGGCGACGTCGGCCATGGTGCGGAGGTCGTCTTCGGTGACGAACGGTCCCTCTTTGAGGCCGTGGCCGGGGAGGATCAGGTTTGCGAGCTGGATGAGGCCGCGGGACAGGGCCCGCAGCGGCGGGAAGTTCGTGACCGCGAAGAGGAACCCGGAGACGAGAAGCGCGGCGCGGTCGGTGTGTTGGATGGCCCAGGTCTTGGGGGCGGCTTCACCGATGACGAAGAACAGCACGACCTGGAGGACGAGGCCGAGCCCGAGTCCGAGCGCGCCGACCTGTCGTTCGAGGATGACACCGATGAGGCTGGCGCTGGTGAGCTGGGCGATCAAGACGAGTAGCAGCAGCGAGTTGATGGTCTGCTCGGGGTGTTCGAGCATGCGGGCCAGCTTGGCGGCGCCGCGTCGTCCTTCTTCTTCGAGGGTGAGGGCCCGGATGCGGTTCATGCGGCTGAACGCCATCTCGGAGAGCGCGAGGACGATCGAGATGCAAAAGAGGACGACGACGACGAGGACGAGCAGCCAGTCGGTGGAGGTCATCGGTCGTCGTCTCCCGGGTCGAGCTCGGCGAAGCGGGTGAGGAGCTCGCGTTCGCGGCGTTGCATGCGTTCGGCGTCGCCGGGGTCGGCGTGGTCGTACTCGAGGAGGTGGAGGACGCCGTGGACGACGAGGAGGGCGAGCTCGGCGTCGAGGGGGGTGCCGGTGGCGTCGGCTTGGCGTTGCGCGACCGCGGGGCAGACGACGACGTCGCCGATGACGACGGGGGGTTCGCTGCTGTCGGTGGTCGAGCCGGGGCCG
>DAIPLE010000325.1:0-1673 GCA_036769425.1 Actinomycetota bacterium | reverse complement strand
CTGTGGGTCGACGTCGTGTTCACCCCGGGGAAGACGGGTGCGAACGACCTGCACGTGAGCGTGCTGAAGCCGAACGGGAAGCCCGAGACGGTGCAGGACCTGCGCCTCACGATCGATCTCGCGGCCCGCAAGATCCCACCGCTCGTGGTGCCGCTGACCCCGCTCGGGACCGGCCACTACCTGGCGTCGGGGTTCACGATTCCGTTGTCAGGAACGTGGCGGGTCACGGCCCGGCCGCTGCTCAGCCAGTTCGACGAGCGCACCCTGACCGCCACCGTCGATCTCGCCAACCCGTGACCGCTCCCCCACCCTTGGTGGGTGACCTGGTCGCGCGGTGACCGTTGTGGTCAGCCGCGTCCTTCGCGGCGCTTCTGGCTCTTCGCGGCGCGCTTTTCCTTGAGGGTCTTGCCGGGCTTCTTCGACTCGACCTTCTTCGGTGACTTGTCGGCCATCTCCGCTCCTCCTGTGGTTTAGGACACCAACACCCGCACGTTGCGGGCCTCGTCGCCCTTGCGGCCTGGCCCGACCTCGAACTCGACCCGTTGGCCTTCTTCGAGGCGCTTGTAGTCGCCGCCGGCGATGGCGGAGACGTGCACGAACACGTCGTCGCCGTTCAGCTGTTCGATGAACCCGAAGCCCTTGCGGGCGTCGAACCACTTGATGCTGCCGCTCGGAGTGGTGATGGCCGGGCCGGAGTCCGACGGCGTCGACGCCGCCGCCGCTGCTCCCGGCTGTTCGCGTCGGGCGTCGGGCCGGAGGGAGGCGAGGGCGTCAGTGGTGACGGGCGCGAGCCCGGTACGGAAGCCGAGGGCGCGCTGCAAGCTGGCGACGTCGCGGACCTGGTCGCGTCCGACGAGCGACACGACGACGCCCGATGCCCCGGCGCGGGCCGTGCGGCCCGACCGGTGGGTGTAGTCCTTCGCGTCGTTCGGCGGGTCGAAGTGCAGGACGCAGGCCACGTCGTCGACGTGGATCCCACGGGCGGCGACGTCGGTGGCGGCAAGCGCGTCGACCTTGCCGTCGCTGAACGCGGCCAGGGCGCGCTCTCGCTGTCCCTGCGATCGGTTGCCGTGGATGGCTTCGACGCGCACGCCGATCCGGGCCAGTCGCTTGGCGAGCTGGTCGGTGCCGTGCTTCGTTCGGCAGAACACGATGGTCGGGCCGGCCGCCTTGATCACATCGGCGGTGAGTTGCACCCGGTCGTCGCGCTCGGCCTTCCAGAACAGGTGGTCGGCGAGCAGCGGCTCTTCGGGGAGCAGGTGGCGGGCGGGGTTGCGCTGGTATCGCCGGATGAGCGTGTCGACGGCACCGTCGAGGGTGGCCGAGAAGAGCAGCGTCTGGCGCGATTTCGGGGTGCGGTCAAGGAGGCGCTGCACGACCGGGAGGAAGCCCATATCGGCCATGCGGTCCGCTTCGTCGACGACGACCATCTCGACCGCGTCGAGGTCGACCTCGTGTCGTTCGATCAGGTCGGTCAGGCGGCCGGGGCAGGCGACGAGGACGTCGACGCCGTGGCGCAACGCTTTGAGCTGATTGCCGAAGCCGGTGCCGCCGTAGACGGCGGCGACCCGCAGCTTGCGGGGTCGGCCGAGCCACAGCAGTTCGCCGCGCACCTGCGCCGCGAGCTCGCGGGTGGGCACCAGCACCAGGGCCCGGGGCTTCTTGGGCGAGGC
>DAIPLE010000158.1:0-5597 GCA_036769425.1 Actinomycetota bacterium | reverse complement strand
GGCCCGCCCCGGCGTCGCCGAGACCCTCGACGCGCTGGCCCCCACGCTGCGACTCGCCGCGGTCACCAACACCTCGGTCATGCGGGAACCCGACGTCCGTCGTCTGCTCGAAGCTGCCGGTCTGCACCACTTCGAGGTCATCGTCACCTCCGTCGATGTCGGAGCTGCGAAACCCGATCCCGCCGCGCTGCTCGCCGCGCTCGACCGGCTCGACGCCCGACCGGATCGGGCCCTCTACATCGGCGACCTCGACACCGACCGGGCGGCGGCGCACGCCGCCGGCACCGCGTTCGCCGCCACCGACCGGGGGCTCGCCGACGCGCTCGAACGCGCCGCGGCCTCCACCCGGGGCGCGTTCGCTCGCGCCGCCTCTCAGGTCCAGCCCCTCGACGCCGCTGCCGTGGGAGCGGCGCGTGCCCGCCACGACCAGCTCACCAAGCCCCCGGGCTCGCTCGGCCGCCTCGAGGACCTCGGCGCGCAGCTCTCCGGGATCGCCGCCGCGTGCCCACCCTCAGTCCCCGCCGACCCCGCGGTCGGGGTCTTCGCGGCCGACCACGGCGTCGTCGCCTCCGGCGTCACCCCCTGGCCCCAGGAGGTCACCGCCCAGATGCTCGCCAACTTCGTCGCCGGCGGCGCGGCGATCAACGTGATCGCCCGCCAGACCGGGGCGACGGTCCAAGTCGTCGACGTCGGCGTCGCCGCCGACGTCACGGCTCTGGCCAAGGTCGAGCACCGTAAGGTGCGAGCCGGGACCGCCAACCTCGCCGATGGCCCCGCGATGACCGTCGCTGAGGCTCGCGCCGCGCTCGACGCCGGCGTCGAGGTCGCCGAGCGTCTCCTCGCCGATGGCCACGACCTGCTCGCCACGGGCGACATGGGCATCGGGAACACCACGGCGTCCGCCGCGCTGATCGCCAGCTTCACCCGCCGCGACGCCGCCGGCGTCACCGGTCGCGGCACCGGGATCGACGACGCCATGCTCGCTCACAAGGCCGACATCGTGAGCGCCGCGATCGCCCGCGCCGCGCGGTACCTCGACCCGGTCTCGGTGCTCTCCGAGGTCGGCGGCCTCGAGATCGCGGCGCTCGCCGGCTTCATCGTCGGCGGCGCCGCCGGGGGTGTCCCGGTCGTGATCGACGGCGTCATCGCCCTCGCCGCGCTCCTCCTCGCCGACGCGCTCGTCCCGGGCGTCGCCGACCGTTGCATCGCCGGGCATCGATCCACCGAGCCCGGCGCGTCCGCGGCGCTGGATCACCTCGCCCTGGTGCCGATCCTCGACCTCGGGATGCGACTCGGCGAAGGAACCGGGGCCTGCCTCGCGGTCCCCGTGGTCCAGGCCGCGGCGCGCATCCTCAACGAGATGGCCACCTTCGCCGAAGCCGCCGTCACTGACGACCCGCTCGTCTCCGACTGAGCGGCCCCACACCGCACGGGCGGGCACTACGGTGCGGCGGTGGCGACGCGCACCCAGCCGTTCGGCACCGGCAAGCGCGAGAGCCACGACGCCAGCGACTTTTACGCCCGCTTCGCCACCCCCGAGCTGTCCGACGACGATTCGCTTCAGCCGTGCCCGATCACAGACCGTGTCATCTGCGGCGACGCTCGCGACATGGCCGACGTCCCCGACCGTTGTGTCGCGCTCGTCGTCACCTCCCCCCCGTACTACGCCGGCAAGGAGTACGAGCAGGCCCTCGGCGAGGGCCACATCCCCGCCTCGTACGTCGAGTTCCTCACCATGCTCCGCGACGTCTTCGCCGAGTGCTGGCGGGTCCTTGAGCCCGGCGGTCGCCTCGCGGTCAACGTCGCCAACCTCGGGCGCAAGCCGTATCGGTCGCTGTCGGGCGACGTGATCCGCATCCTCCAAGACGACCTCGGGATGCTGCTGCGTGGCGAGATCCTCTGGCGCAAGGCCAAAGGGGCCACCGGCTCCATCGCCGTCGGCTCCTACCTGTCGGCCGCGAACCCGGTGCTGCGCGACATCACCGAACGGATCGTCGTCGCCAGCAAGGGACGTTTCGACCGGGCGGTGCCGCGCAAGGAACGCGAACTTCGTGGGCTCCCGTTCGAGAACACCATCACCAAAGACGAGTTCTTCGCGGCCACCCTCGACGTCTGGGAGATCCGGCCCGAACACGCCCGCCGCATCGGGCATCCCGCGCCCTTCCCCGTGGATCTCCCCCAGCGGCTCATCCACCTCTACACGTACCGCGACGACGTCGTCCTCGACCCGTTCATCGGATCCGGGTCGACGGCGGTCGCCGCAGTCGCCACTGGCCGGCGCTACATCGGCTACGACACCGACGCCGAGTACGTGGCCCTCGCCGAGGAGCGCATCGCGCGCGCCCGCGAAGCGAGCGACCCCTCAGCCGACTAGGGAACCCGACCCGAAGAGCCGCTCCGCCACCGCTACGTCGGCGGCCTCGCCGTCGACGTGGAGCCCGAGACCGGCCGCGGTGACGGCCGTGACATCGCCCCGCCTCGCTCCCAGCAGCGCCATCAGCGACCCGCGCAGCGTGACGGCGGCATCGTCGTCGACCCCCTCCACCACCGCGATCCGGTCGAACGGTCGCGCCCCCTCACCGGGGGCGGCGACCCGTATTGTCCAGGACCCTTCGTCGAGCGCACACGCGACGCTGAACGCGTGCTCCGGGAGCGCGTCGACCAGCACCAGACCGGTCAGGCCAATTGGCAGCGAGTGGCGCGGCACCACATCGTCGCCGGGCTCATCGAGGAGCTCGAGGCCCCAGCGCGCCAGCTCGTACACCACGGGCGCCAATGCCCGACCCTGTTCGGTGAGCTCGTAGACCAGACGCGCCGCGGGCGGCGGCAACTCCCGCCGCTGCACCAGGCCCGCCGCGTCGAGGTCGCGGAGCCGCTGCGCGAGCAGGTTCGACCACATGCCCGGCAGGTGGTCCCGCAGGTCCGAGTACCGCTGCGGACCGGTCAGTAGCTCTCGCACGATCAGCAGCGTCCAGCGCTCCCCGAGCAGGTCCAAGGCCCGGGCCACCGGACAGAACTGGCCGTAAGTACGACGCATTCACCCGACGTTATCTCGATGTTTCCCTTGCCAGGTGGAAAAACCGACGGTAGGTTGCCGGCCATGACCACCAAGACCGAATACGCGCCCGGGACCCCCTCGTGGGTCGACCTGGGGACCACCGACACCGCCGCGGCCCAAGCCTTCTACGGGCCGCTCTTCGGCTGGGAGTTCGAGGAGCAAACGGACCCCGACGGTCAGGTCGTCTACCGCCTCGCCAAGCTCGGCGGACGCAGCGCCGCGGGCCTCATGGAGCAGCCCCCGGGCCAGCGCGACATGGGCGTCCCACCGACGTGGAACTCCTACGTGTCCGTCGCCGACGCCGACGCGGCCACCGCCAAGGTCGAGGGCGCCGGTGGCACGGTCTTCATGCCGCCGATGGACGTCATGGACTCCGGGCGCATGTCGGTCTTCGCCGACCCGACCGGCGCGGTGATTGGCACCTGGCAACCGAAGCACCACATTGGCGCGGAGATCGTCAACGAGCCCGGCGCGCTCACCTGGAACGAGCTCCTCAGCCCCGACGTCGACAAGGCCGCCGCGTTCTACAACCAGGTCTTCGGATGGAAGCCGCGCACCCAGCAGATGGGACCGATGACCTACACCGAGTTCCTCCTCGACGATCAGAGCATCGCCGGCGCGATGCCGCCGCCCATGGAGGGGATCCCGCCGATGTGGGGCGTCTACTTCGCCGTCGCCGACTGCGACGCCACCGTCGCGGACGCCAAGAGCCGCGGCGCCTCGGTGATTGCCGAGCCGGTCGATATCCCACCCGGTCGTTTCGCCGTCCTCGCCGACCCCCAAGGCGCGGTCTTCAGCGTCATCAAATCGAACCCGATGGGCTGACCCTCGGGGGGTCGACCCGGCCCGCTGGTGAGCGACCCCTAGCATCGGGGCGCCCATGGTTACCGTCCACGGCGTCCTCGCCGCGACTTCCGATGCGACGCGCAACCTCTACGTCCTGACCGCGTTCGGCGGCGGGATCATCTCGTTCTTGTCGCCGTGCGTGCTGCCGATCGTGCCCGGCTACCTCAGCCTCATGTCCGGTCTCAGCATCGGGGAGCTCGGCGAGACCACCCCCGGGGTGCTGCGACGCATCGCTCTCAACACCGGTCTCTTCGTGTCCGGGTTCACGGTGGTGTTCGTCCTCCTCGGGCTGGTCACAACCGCCGCGGGCAAGACCCTCTTCGAGAACCAGCACACCCTGACCCGGGTCTCGGGCGGCCTCGTCCTGCTCATGGCCGCGTATCTCGCCGGCTCCCAGCTGCTCACGACCCCCCGCCTCTACCAAGAGTTCCGGTTCCACCCCCACCTCGAGCGGTTCGGGCCGCTCGCGACCCCCATCGCCGGTGCCGCCTTCGGGCTCGGCTGGACGCCCTGCATCGGCCCGGTGCTTGGCACCGTCCTCAACTTCGCCGCCCAGGGCCAAGACCTCGGACGGGCCACGCTGCTCCTCACCGCCTACTCGTTCGGGCTCGGCGCCTCGTTCCTCGTCGTCGGTGTCGCGTTCGGACGTCTCACCGCGCCCCTCGCCTGGGTGAAGCGTCACTCCCGGGTGATCACCCTCGTCTCCGCGTTACTGCTCGCGGTCTTTGGGGCGATCCTGCTCGCCGACCAGCTGCCCCAGGTCACGGCGCGGCTCAGCGACGTCATGCGCGCGCTGGGGCTCAGCAGCCTCGTCAACATCGGCTGACCGGCCCGTTCGAGCCGGTCAGCCGGCGCGGGACGGGCGCGCCGAGGTCGGGTCAGAAGTCCTCGTCGTCCACTGGGGCCGGAGTGGCCTGCTCGATCGCGTCGGCCTCCGGGACCTCGGGATCGTCAGGGACGGGTTCCATGTCGACGTCGTCGTCGACCGAACGGTCGTCGTCGCCGTGATGCCCGGCGTCGCGTTCCATCACCCGGTCAGCGAGCTCTCGATCACCCCAGTGACCTCGACGGCCTCCGGCTCAACCTGGGGCCCGAAACGGGCTACGACCTTGCCGTCCGGCGAGACCAGGAACTTCTCGAAGTTCCACCGGATGTCCCCGGTGTAGCCCTCCCCGTCGGGCGATTTCGTGAGCTTCTCGTACAGCGGGTGCCGCTCGTCGCCGTTCACGTCGATCTTCTCGAACAGCGGGAACGTCACGCCGTACGTCGTCGAGCAGAACGTGGCGATCTCCTCCGGGCTGCCCGGCTCCTGAGCGAGGAACTGGTTGCACGGAAACCCGAGCACGGAGAAGCCCCGATCGGCGTATCGCTCCTGGAGGTGCTCCAGCCCTTCGTACTGGGGCGTCAGCCCGCACTTGGAGGCCACGTTCACCATGAGCGTGACCTTGCCCCCTTCTTTCGAGAGCCGGTCCGGCGAGCCATCGAGCGCGTTGATCGGCGTGTCGTAGAGCGACATGGGTCCTCCTGGTCGAAACCTGATCCGGACCCTACCGGAGCCGTCCCGGAGGCGGTCCCGGGCCAGGTGCCGGGGAGGACCGTCGTCGCCGACCCGCCGTCGCCGCTGGTACGGTGTTCGACCGACGCGGGGTGGAGCAGTCTGGTAGCTCGTCGGGCTCATAACCCGAAGGTCGCG
>DAIPLE010000157.1:0-5598 GCA_036769425.1 Actinomycetota bacterium | reverse complement strand
GTGCCGACGGTGAACTCGGTGGAGCCGCCGCCAAGGTCGATGACGAGGTAGGGGCCGGGCTCGTCGGTGAGCGCGGCGGTGGCGCCGGCGAAGGAGAGGTGGGCTTCCTCGTCACCGGTGAGGAGCTCCGGTTCGAAACCGAGCGCGTCGCGGGCGGCGGTGAAGAACTCGTCGCGGTTGGTGGCGTCGCGGGCGGCGCTGGTGGCGGTGGCCCGCAGACGGGTCGCGCCGGCGGTGTCGAACGCGTGGTGGTAGTCGCGCAGGACGGCCAGCGTCCGGTCGATGGCGTCCGGGGCGAGACGGTGGGTGGCGTCGACGCCTTGGCCGAGGCGGGTGATCTGCATCCGCCGGTCGACGGCGTGGAGCTCGGCGCCGGCGCCGGCACCGGTGACGTCGGCGACGAGGAGCCGGACCGAGTTGGTGCCGATGTCGACGGCGGCGACGCGGGTCATCCCAGCTGCTCGGCGACCCAACGACCGACGGGGTCGTCGCCTCCGGCGAGGTACCAGGCGTAGTGGGCGTGGAGGCACTTGACGCCGGTGCGGGTCCCGCCGACTCCGCCCGAGGGTCGCGGGCCGGCGTGGTCGGCGGGGATGGCGGCGTCGCGTTCGGCGGCGTACGCGATGTGGGCGGCGACGAGGGCGTCGCGGTCGACGGCGGCTTCGGCGCGCCGGACTCCGCCGCCGGCCTCGAGGGTGGCCACCTGGCGGACGAGACGGGGGGCGAGGAGCCAGTAGCGGGTCGGCATCGGCTCCCCGTCGCGGGTGAACGGGGCGTTGCGCAGCACCGCGGGGGCACCGTCGGGGTCGCGGACCACGACGTCGAAGGGCGCGGTGGGTTCGCGTCCGAGTCGGGTCCGTACCGCGTCGAGGTCAGCGGCGGTCACCTTCTCGAGTCTAGGGATGGGTCCCGGCGGCCTTCGTGGTGGTGGGCGGCGTCGCCGCGGTGGTCGGTGTCGTCGCCGGCGGTGCGGTGGGGACGATCACGTACGGGGTCTCGCCCGGCTTGACCAGCCCGTACTGCTCGCGGGCGATGCGCTCGACCGCGGCGGCGGTCTGGAGCTGGCGGGACTGGCCTTCGAGGCGGGCGGTGTCGCGGTGCCGCTGCGCGAGGTGGTGCTGCGCGGCGCTGATCTGGTTGTGCTGCTGGAGGTAGGTGCGGGTCGGGTAGACGAAGACGAAGAGCAGGCCGACGAGCGCCAGGCTGAGGAGCGTCGCGGTGAGGAGCGTGCGGCGGCGGCGGACCCGCTGCGAGGCGCGCCGGCGGGTCGGTGCCGGCTTCGCCGTCGACGACGGGGTCCGGCGGCGGGTGCGGTTCGGGGGCGCGGCCGAGCCGCGCCTGCGGCGCGGCTCAGCCACGTTGCCCATGCCCCCGAACTCCGCCCGCGAGCGCGCCGCCACCGAGGTAGGCGGCGACCGGTCCGAGCTCCTCCTCGATTCGGAGGAGCTGGTTGTACTTCGCGACCCGGTCGGTGCGCGCCGGCGCGCCGGCTTTGATCATGGCGCAGTTGGTTCCGACGGCAAGGTCGGCGATGGTGGTGTCTTCGGTCTCACCGCTGCGGTGCGACATCACCGCGGTGTAGCCGTGACGGGACGCAAGCAGCATGGTGTCGAGGGTCTCGGTCAGTGTCCCGATCTGGTTGACCTTGATCAGGATCGAGTTCGCGACGCCGGCGTCGATGCCCCGCTGGAGCCGTTCGGGGTTGGTGACGAACACGTCGTCGGCGACGAGCTGGAGATGGCCGAGCCGGGCGGTGAGCATCGCCCAGCCGTCCCAGTCGTCTTCGGCCATGCCGTCCTCGATGGACACGATCGGGTAGCGGTCACCGAGCCCGGCGAGGTAGTCGGCCCAGCCGGCGGCGTCGAAGCCGCGGTCTTCGCCGGCGAGGGTGTAGGTCCCGTCGGCGTAGAGCTCGGTGGCGGCGACGTCGAGGGCCAAGGCGACTTCGACGCCGGGTTGGTAGCCGGCCGCTTCGATCGCCGCGAGGAGCAGCGCGATGGCCTCCTCGTTCGAGGGCAGGTTCGGCGCGAAGCCGCCCTCGTCACCGAGCCCGGTGGCGAGACCCCGGTCGTCGAGGAGCGCCTGGAGCGCGTGGTACGTCTCGCTCCCCCAGCGGAGCGCCTCGGCGAAACTGGCAGCGCCGACCGGGGCGAGCATGAACTCCTGCAGGTCGACGTTGCTGGTGGTGTGGGCGCCGCCGTTCAAGACGTTGAGGAGCGGCATCGGCAGGACGTGGGCGTCGACCCCGCCGAGGTACCGGTACAGGGGCAGGCCGGCCTCGTCGGCGGCGGCGTGCGCGACCGCCAGGGACACCGCGAGGGTGGCGTTCGCGCCAAGGCGGCCCTTGTTCGGGGTCCCGTCGAGGACCGCGAGCTCATCGTCGAGGAGCCGCTGGTCGTCGCCGTCGAGGCCCGTCACCGCGTCGGCGATCTCGGTGTTCACGTGCTCGACGGCGTGGCGCACGCCCTTGCCCCGGTAGCGGCCGTCACCGTCGCGGAGCTCGACGGCCTCGTGGGCGCCGGTGCTGGCCCCGCTCGGGACCGCGGCCCGGCCCCGGGCCCCTGACACCAGCTGCACCTCGGCTTCGACCGTTGGATTGCCCCGCGAATCGAGGATCTCGCGGCCGATGACCTCGACGATCTCGCTCATGGCCCGACACCTCGGGGGCCCGCCGGCTGTGGCCCGTGTGGTTTATGTGACAGGAGCAACGAATGTAGCCGTCCGGGGCCGGCCTGGGAAGGGCCCCCAATCCGAGCCCGGCCGGGCTGGCCGGCGGGGCCGGGGCGTTTGGGCCGGGCTGGGCCGGGGAGAGGGGTCCGTACACTCGTCGTCGTGACCGACGTGGCCCGGGACGAGGTGGGAGCCGGGCCGGAAGCCGAGCTGGGGCTCAACCCGTTCGCCCCCGGCTACTTCGAGGACCCCTACCGCCAGTACCGCCAGCTGCGCGAGCAGGCCCCGGTGCACCACAACCCGATCGGGCCGTGGACGATCACCCGCTACGAGGACTGCTCCCGGCTGCTGCGCGATCCCCGCATGTCGGTGATGCCGATCAACGCCGACGTGGATCCCCGCACCGAGATGATCGAGCGGTTCGGCTACGAGCGCAGCGAGCGCGGCACCCGGGCGATCCTCAACCTCGACCCACCCGACCACACCCGGATCCGCCGACTCGCCCAGCAGGCGTTCACGCCCCGGCGGGTGGAGCTGCTCGTGGCGCGGATCCAGTCGCTGGTGGACGCCATGCTCGACGAGGTCGAGCCCGCCGGTGGGATGGACGTGATCGCCGACTTGGCGTTCCCGCTGCCGTTCGCGGTGATCTCGGAGATGCTTGGCATGCCCGACACCGACCGGGCGGAGATGCGCCGCTGGTCGCACACGTTGATCAAGACGCTCGAGCCGATCGTGATGCCCGAGGAGTTCCCCGCCATCCTCGACGCCGGTGACCACTTGACCGAGCATGTCACCGCGGCGATCGAGTGGAAGCGGCGCGAACCGGGAGACGATCTGCTCAGTGCGCTGATCGCCGCCGAGGAGGAAGGGGATCGGCTGTCCCCCGCGGAGCTGCGCGACCAAGTGGTGCTCCTCTACCTGGCGGGGCACGAGACGACGGTGAACCTCATCGGCAACGGGACCCTGGCCTTGCTGCGCCACCCGGATCAGCACGCGGCGTTGCGCGACGACCCGGATCTCATCGGCAACGCGGTCGAGGAGCTGCTCCGCTACGACAGCCCGGTGCAGTTCTCGCGTCGCGTCACGCTCGCCGACGTGGAGCTCGGCGGCCAGACCGTCCCGGAGCGATCGTTCGTGTTCACGTGCCTCGGCGCCGCGAACCGCGATCCCGAGCACTTCGGTCCCGACGCCGACGACCTGGACCTGCGCCGCCGCGACGCGCCGCACCACATCTCGTTCGGGGGTGGGATCCACCACTGTCTCGGCGCGGTGCTCGCCCGCACCGAGGCGCGCGCCGCGATCGGGACGCTGGTGCGACGCTTCCCCGAATTGACGCTGGGCGGTGACGATCCCGCCTGGAACGGCCGGGTCGTGCTGCGCGGTCTCGACGAGCTGCCGGTCAGCTTCTGACCGTCGGGCTCGCGGCGTCCCAGCGGGCCGCCGCGGCGCCGGCATCGAGGGTGGGCAGATCGACGCCGTCGCGGGCGGCGTCGGCTTCCATGGCCTCGAAGCGAGTCCGGAACCGCACCGACCAGCCTCGCAGCGCCGATTCGGCGTCGACGCCGAGGGCCCGGGCGAGCGCCACCGCCCCGGCGAGGAGCTCGCCGAGGACGTGCTCGTCGTCGGCGCCGGCGCGCAACGCCGCGGTCGCGACGTCGATCCGATCGAGGGACACAGCGACGTCCCCAGGGTCGAGGCCGACCGACGCGGCCTTGCGGAGGAGCTTGTGGGCGTAGAGGAGCGACGGGAGACCGGGGGTGATGCCGTCCATGATCGACGCCGCGCCCCGCTCGCCTTTCTTGATCTGCTCCCAGTTGCGCATCACGTCGCCGCTGGTGGTGGCGGCGACGTCGCCGAAGACGTGCGGGTGGCGGCGCACGAGCTTGTCGTGGATGCCGCGCGCGACGTCACCCATGCCGAACGCTCCCGCTTCTTCGGCGAGCATGGCGTGGAAGATCACCTGGTAGAGAAGGTCGCCGAGCTCGTCGACGAGACGGGTGTACGCCGGGTCGTCGGCGGGCGTGTCGGCGGGCGCGGGGATCGGGAGCGTCTCGACGGCGTCGACGACCTCGTAGGCCTCTTCGAGGAGGTAGCGGGTCACCGAGTGGTGAGTTTGCTCGGCGTCCCACGGGCAGCCGCCGGGGCGGCGCAGCAGCCGCGCCAGCTCGAGGAGCCGGGCGAGCTCTCCTCCCGGTGACGGGTCGGGAAGCTGGACCGCGAGCGAGGTGAGATGGTCGGGGACGACGCGGTCGAGGTCGGCGAGGGCGACGATATCGACGCGCTCGTCGGGGCCGCCGAGCCGGGCGAGGACCGTGACCGGAGTGTCGGGCGGGAGCCGTTCGAGGAGGGTCAGCTTCACGTCTGAGCACAGCAACGGGTCGTCGCACTGCGCGATGAGGAGGAGCCCGCCCAGGTCGAGCGACGCGGACTCGAGCGCCCGGGCATCGACGACGCGGGCCAGGTCGGCCATGGGGTCGACACCGAGGCGCGCCCAGGCCAGCTCGGCGAACGACAGACCCGGGACCGTCGTCAGCTCGACCCGACCGTCCCGGGCCGCGTCGTGGAGGAGGGCCACGGTGCGTTCGGCGACGCTCGGGTTCCCTGGGACGGCGTAGGCCACCTCGCCGTGCTCGGCGGCGGCGCCGATCAGCGCGGCGACGATGTCGTGGTAGACGGCGTCAAGGTCGGGGGCGGTGTCGTAGCGGTCGTCGAAGGTCTCGAACGTGATTCCGTCGGCGACCAGCGGCGCGACCGTCGGATGGCGCGCGGTGCGCGCGTAGCGGACCGGGATGCGCTCGAGGGTGGCACGGGCCGCGGGGAGGAGGAGGTCGACGCTTCCTGGCCCGAGCCCCACGACGACGACGCGGCCGGGCGCCCCCATCACCCGGTGGGCGTCGGGGTCGAGGCGCCGCCGCCGCGGTTCGGGGC
>DAIPLE010000022.1:9171-16074 GCA_036769425.1 Actinomycetota bacterium | reverse complement strand
CCACGCGACTCCGAGCGCGAAGAGGCGGGGATCCATCTCGGGCACCGAGGTTAGGGTGCGCCATGGACTTCGCACTCTCGGCCCGAACCGACGAGTTGCGGGCTCGGCTGCGCGCCTTCATCGACGAGCACGTCGAGCCGGCCGGGGCGGTGTTCCGCCAGCAGGTCGAGGCCTCCGGCGACCCCCACTTCCATCCCCCAGTGATGGAGGACCTCAAAGCCGAGGCCCGCCGACGGGGCCTCTGGAACCTCTTCTTCCCCGACGAGCGATTCGGCGCGGGGCTGACGAACCTCGAGTACGCCCCCCTATGCGAGCTGATGGGCGCCAGCCCCCTCACCGCAGAGGCGACGAACTGCTCGGCACCCGATACCGGGAACATGGAGATCCTCGCCGAGTTCGGCACCGCGCTGCAGCAAGAGCAGTTCCTCCGGCCGCTCCTCGAGGGGGAGATTCGCTCCTGCTTCGCGATGACCGAGCCGTGGGTGGCGAGCAGCGACGCGACGAACATCCAGAGCAGCATCGAGCGCGATGGTGACCACTACGTCGTGAACGCCCATAAATGGTGGACCAGCGGTGCGGCGTCGTCGCGGTGCCGGTTCGCGATTCTGATGGGGGTCTCGAGCCCCGACGGTGACCCGTACCGGCGCCACTCGATGATCGTGGTCCCGCTGGACGCCCCGGGGGTCACGATCGTCCGCACGCTGTCGGTGCTGAATCACGACGCGGGCGGCGGCCATTGCGAGACGCTGTACGAGAACGTCCGGCTTCCCGCCGAGTACCTCCTCGGAGAGGAAGGCGGCGGGTTCGCGATCGCCCAGGCCCGCCTCGGTCCCGGGCGCATCCATCACTGCATGCGTGCCATCGGTATGGCCGAGCGGGCCCTCCAGCTGATGTGCATGCGGGCCCAGCAGCGGGTCGCGTTCGGGAAGCATCTGGCCGACAACAACGTGGTGCAAGAGCGCGTCGCCGAGAGCCGCATCGAAATCGAACAGGCCCGGCTGCTCACCATGAAGGCGGCGTGGCTCATGGACACCGTCGGGAACAAGGGTGCCCGGTTCGAGATCGCGGCAATCAAGGTGGTGGCGGCCCGTCTCGCGACGACGGTGATCGACCGGGCCATCCAGCTCTTCGGTGGCGCCGGTGTGTCCGACGACTGGCCGCTCGCCGAGATGTACACCTACGCCCGCACCTTGCATCTGGTCGACGGGCCGGACGAGGTGCACCGTCAGCAGATCGCCCGCCGCGAGCTGCGGGGCTACGAGGCGTTCCGCACGTGAAGGTCCGGGTCGGGTACGGCCTTGGCGTCCAAGGACTTCGCGACGAGGCCCGGTTTGCTCAGCTCGTCGACGCGCTCGAGCGGTATCGGTTTGATTCGCTGTGGCTCTCGGAGCGGATCGCGGGCGACGCCCCCGATCCGGTGGTTGGATTGTCGTTCGCGGCGGGTCGCACCGAGCGCCTGAAGCTGGGAACGAGCGTCCAGGTGCTGCCGGGCCGCAACCCGGTGCTGCTCGCCAAGTCGTGGGCCAGCCTCGACCGTCTTTCCCGAGGGCGGACCTTGCCCGCATTCGGGCTTGGTAACCCGGTCGCGGCCGAACACCAGGCCTTCGGCGTCGCGCGCGACGCGCGGGCGCCCATCTTCGACGAAGCGCTCCCCCTGATCCGTCGGCTCTGGACTGAAGACGGCGTCGACCATGACGGCCCGCATTTCCATTACAAGGCGATCACCGTGCACCCCAAGCCGCTGCAGCAGCCGCCCGACGTGTGGCTCGGCGGTCGGGCACCCAGCGAGCTGCGCCGCTGTGGGCGGCTCGGCGACGGCTGGCTGGCTAGCTTCTGCACTCCCGCCGACTGCGAGGCGGGCCGGCCGGTCATCGACGAGGCCGCGTCGGGCGCTGGGCGGCGCGTCGACCCGGAGCATTTTGGGGCGATGGTGGTCTACGCCCATGACGAGGTCCCCGCCGCGCTCAAAGACCGACTCGCGGCGCTGCGACCGGGCCTCGATCCCGCGGATCTGGTGCCGGTGGGACTGCCGGCGCTGCGCGACCGGCTGATCGAGTTCATCGGCGTGGGCTTCTCGAAGCTCGTGCTCGTCCCCCTCGCCGAGCCCGACGACTGGACCGCGGAGCTCGAGAAGGTCGCGGCCGCGGTCCTCGATCTCCAGAACTGATCGCCGCGTCAGCGCCGGTTGGGTCAGACCTGCATCGCCGGGACGTTCGACACCTCTTCGGTGACCAGCGGCGATCGAGCCAGCCAGCAGGTGCCGACGAGCATGGCGATGATGGCACCGCCGGCGACGACCCATGCGGCCACGCCGTGGGCGTCGAGATGCTCACCGAACAACAGGATCCCCATCGTCGAGCTGAGGACCGGGTTGGTCACCGAGATCACCGGGAGCGACGCTGCGACGTGCCCGGCCTGGAACGCGCTCTGGTTCAGGACCAGGCCGACGGCGGATGCGATGAGCAGGGCGTAGAGCTGCCAGTGCCCGAGGATCGGATAGACGTCGCTCCCGAGGCGGTCGACGGTCGCCTTGGTGAGCACCGCGGTGAGGCTGTACACGATTCCGGTAGCGAGGCCGTAGTAGATGGCGCGGCGGCCCGGTTCCTGGGTTCGGCGCCCGAAGAAGACCGCGACGCCGGCACCGAGGATGACCCCCGCCCCGGCGAGCGTCCAGTCGAGGTGAGAGGCATGCGACGCGTTGCCGCCCGGCGCGCCGACGCCGACGTACAAGGCCAGTCCCGCGGTGACCATCACCGCCGGGATCATCTCGCGGCGGCCGACCCGCCGGCCGGTGCGAAACGACGCGAACGGCAACGCGAACAGGAGCCCGCTGGCCAAGAGGGGGCCAACCACGACGACCGAGCCGACCCCGAGCGCGGCGGCTTCCATGAGATAGGCGAGGATGTCAACGCCGATCCCGGCGAGCCACAGCGGTCGGCGCGCCAGCTGGACAATCAGACGCACCGAGAGGGACAGCTCGGAAGGTTGCTGGGCGGCGACGCGCTGCTGGACCACCGCCGCGGTCGCGTAGCAAAGACCAGCCCCGAGCGCGAGGGCGACGGTGAGGATCACGGCTCAGACGGCCGCGCGGCGCGCGATCCCGTGTTCGCTGAGCGGACCGACCGTCAGATCCCGTGCTGCGAACGCGTCGGCGAGCGGCGCTAAGGCGCCCAGCGCTGATCGCCACGAGCCCGGGTACGACTCACCGTCAGCATCGTGCAACAAGACGGTCCCGCCCGCGACGTAGCGGCGCAGCACGTCAGCGACGACCGTCGAAGGTGTCGCTTCCTTGCGCCAATCACGACCCCAGGTGGTCCACAGGACGGTCGTCAGCCCGGCGCGTTTGGCGCCGCGGAGCGCGCCTAGCGACAGGACCCCGAACGGCGGCCGGAACCAGATCGGGTCCCGGCCCGTCAGCTCGGCGATGGTGTCGGTCGCGCGGCGGATGTCCTCCCGGGCGCCCCACGGCGTGCGGCGCAGCATGTTGCGATGTTCGTCCCCGTGCACGGCGACCTCGTGGCCGGCGGCGACGACCTCGCCCACGAGGGACGGCGACCGGCGGGCCATCTTGCCGAGCATGAAGAAGGTCGCGTTCCAGCCTCGCCGGTCGAGCTCGGCCAGGAACGCTGGCGTGGAGGCCGGGTCCGGGCCGTCATCGAAGGTGAGGGCCACATGGTCCGGTCGTCCGCGGCCCACCAAGGCGGGTGTCACCCGAATCCCGAACGGGGAGACCCCCGCGAGCGCCGGGCCGGCATGGACTGCTCCCACCGCGCCAGCCAGACCCGCCGCAGAGAGGGCGGCGGTGATCGCCGCGCTCAGCGCAGGCCCTCCAACGATCGGAGGTGCAGGTGGGAGTGCCTCACCCGACTGGCGAAGTTCTCGAGCGCGGCGGCAACCGCAGCAGGGTCACGGCTTCGGCCGTCGAGGACGTAGACCGCATGACCGTGCGGCCTCGGGAGCGTCTCGGGACGGAACGTCGTGTTGGCCTGAATCAGCCGCTGCTTGCGCCGGCCGCTGCGGCAGTAGATCTGATCGAACCCGTCGATTCGCCGTCCGGGCACGAACTCGCGGGCCGATACACCGGAACGAGCCGCGATGGTCCGCCACGATTTCATGCAGTCATCGCGGGCGCGGTTCCAGCGGAGGAACCGCCCTTGGCCCCAGCCACCGTTGGCGATGTCGATCCCGTGGGCAGCGAGCGGGGCGAGCTGGCCGCCCGAGTGCAAGGCAGTGCGGCCGTCGACGACGACGGTCACCCCCAGCTTGTCGATCGCGTTCACGACTTGACGGTTGGCCAGCTCGGCGCGGTTCACGCGAATCCCGACAAAGACGTCATGGGTCGCCGACTTCGGCGGCTTCGCGACTCCGACACCGAGCGCGGAGACTCCTTGGGCACCGATGGTCATGGCCAGGTACAGGCCCGCGACGGAGACGGCCGCGATCGACACCCGGCGCCGCCCCTTCGGGAGCTGGAACGGGATGAGCAGCGCGTCGGCCCGGGTCTCCGCGGCGAGGTCCTCGACATGGTCGGTCGGGTCGCCGGCGAACAGCGCGCGACCGGCGTTGACAAGCTCGTCGCGCGCCGGGCCGGGCGTCGTAGCGTCATCGAGCACGGCCTTGAGCTCGGCGGCGTCGTGCGCGTAGCGGCTCACCCCTGAGGTGGCCATGGTCTTGGCGTTCTCTTTCCCGTGTCCGGCGATGGGATGGAACGTCACGACGGGGACGCCGGCGGCGAAGGCTTCCATCGCCGTCAGACCGCCGGCATTCTCAACGAGGGCGTCGGCCGCCGACATCAGGGCTGGCATCTCGTCGGTCCAGCCGATCACCGTCCCGCCCAGCCCGAGCTCGATCAGCGACGCGCGCAACTTGTCGTCGCGCCCACAGACGGTGATCGGGTGGTAGGGCCCCGCTCGACAGACGGCATCGACGGTGTCCGGGACGTCCCCCACACCCCAGGAGCCCGCGACAACGAGGATGGCGCGCTCGTCATCGTCGATCCCCAGCCGGCGTCGCATCTCCTGTCGGCTGGTCGGCCGCTCCGCCGAGGCCCGGAAGCGCTCACCGACGAGGGGACCGGCAGCGTGATTCTTGCGTCCACCCCGCTTGGCTGCGGTCTCGGCTGAAAGCGGGCTGACCGCCAGGTGCAGGTCCACGCCGGGGTGGACCCAGAGGGGGTGAACCGCGAAATCGGTGAGGTATGTGGCGACCGGGACCCGCAGCCAGCCTTTCTTGCGCATCCGGCCCAGGACCAGCGACGCGAGCGGGTAGGTCGAGACGATGGCGTCAGGACGCGATTGGAGCAGCTCCCGGTGCAAGGCCCGGCGGGTGGCGAGGCTCATGAACCGAACGACGGGCCCCCACAGCACCGGGGCGCCGACACCGAGGGCC
Organism: Actinomycetota bacterium; assembly: GCA_036769425.1. Lineage (GTDB taxonomy): Bacteria > Actinomycetota > Acidimicrobiia > IMCC26256 > PALSA-555 > PALSA-555. The sequence goes on along the minus strand of DAIPLE010000022.1, from coordinate 10,686 downwards.
TTGTAGGTCATGTCGTAGGTCCAGGGGAGGACCCGAAGCTGGAAGAGATAGGTCCAGCGGACGAATCCACCCAATTTGAACGGGATCAGCCGCAGATAATCGATGACCCGGACATCGTGGCCACGAGCCACCAGCCGGCGCTCAAGTTCCCGCGCGGCCCCATCGTGACCCGCCCCCATCGACGCCGAGATGACCAGAATCCCTCGACGCACAACGTCTGACGATACTCGCCGGGGCTCCAACCGACTGGTTCGGATCCGGGGACAAAACGGCGGAAACCCAGCCCACGCCGGGTCCCCGCCCCACGATTCGGGTCACGGGCGGCGATGAGGACAGTCACCCTCCGTAACGCAGTCGATGCTCTGGGTGGTCATCGCGACCGAGCTCAGACGCCGATCAGCGCCCCGAGAAACATGCCCAGAACGAGCAGGCCACCAGCACGGCGAGTGTGGACGAACGCCAGCGCGGCGAACCACAGCGGCCAGATCGGAAAGCCAGCCGGCGGCGCGTCGGGCTTCGGTTCCGAGAACGGCTTCCACACCTTGGCCAGGCCCACCACGCCGCCGAGGCATACCAGTGACAGGATCGGCAGGGTCCCGAACGCAACGAGCACCCCGACGAGCGGGTAGAAGGCGATCATCATCGCTTTGGTGAGCGCCCGGGCCCGACGCTCACCGAGGAGCACGGGGAGCGTGTGGGTGCCGTCGGGGCCGTCCCACGGGATCTTGTCGATGTGCTTGCCCATGAGCACCGCGGTGCACAGGAGCGCATACGGCACGGAGGCGAGCACGACCGCACCCGGCAGGTGCCCTACCGCGGCGTAGTAGCTGCCGCCGACCATGAGCGGGCCCCACACGATGAAGACGGTGGGCTCCCCGAGACCGTGCTTCTTCAGTCGAAGCGGTGGTGCGGTGTAGGCGACCGACAAAAGGAATCCGCCGAGGGCGAAGAACAGGATCCAGGCGTCGCGGGCTGTGACGAGGATCGCCAGGATCGCGAGGTCGACGACGTTGACGGTCAAGGCTCGCAGGAGCAGCCCGCGGCGGGTCGTCATCCCGGAGAGCACGGGATGCGGCGCGTACAGGGCCCGGGGATACTGCTCGGAGTCCGTCCCGACCTTGAGGTCCCAAAGGTCGTTCATGAGGTTGTTCGCGACGTGGGCGAGCACGATGCCCACGGCCGCGAGTGCCCAGAGCCCGACATCGAGGTGACCTTCGTCGTTCCACCACGCCAGCAGCACCGCGAACAGGGCTGCCGTCACAGTCATGGGGAGAACCGAGGCGCGCGCCAGCACCAGCCACCGCGTCACCGGGTCCATCGCCCCCGCGGGGGCGTTGCCAGTGGTCATCGCGATCCGCCACCGGGACACCAGCCCGGCGCGCGGTGCGACCGGATCCTCGAGTCGAGCCATGCCGCGCAGCGTACAGATCCCCCAACTGATGCGTCCGACGTGGCAGGATTTGCGGCATTCGGTTCAGGGGCCCGCGAGGGGGAGACCATGCCGGCCAAGCGCAC
>DAIPLE010000022.1:0-9071 GCA_036769425.1 Actinomycetota bacterium | reverse complement strand
CCAAGAAACGCAGCACCACCAAGAAGCGCAGCACCGGTCGGTCGGTGAAGAGCGCGGCCTCCGGGCCTCCTCCGAGCCGGTCATCGATCAGCGCTCCGAGCACTGCGGGTCGATCGCTCTCGTCGAGCATCGCGACGAACGATCCGTCGAAGCGCAGTTGGTGGGATCGCCTCACCGGAAAGTAGGGGCCGTCAGGCGCTGCCGCCCGGCAGAGCCCTCGTTGGGCGTTGGCGAGGTCTAGCCGCCGTAGTTCATGCGGGTGTCCTCCATACGGAGAACCGCGGCGTCCTCGTCCCGAAGGAAGCCGCAGTCGACGACTTCACCGATGAACAATGTGTAGCCGCCCGTCGGAACTCGCTCGCGTAGCTCGCAGTCGAGGAACGCCACCCATTGGGCCAGGATTGGCGCACCGGTCACTCGCTCGATGTACTCGAAGCCGTTCAGAGTGCGGGCCTCGACGTCTACCTCAGCGGGCTTGGTGAACTTTCGCACGATCGCTCGGTCGTCGCGATCGATGAAGCAGACACTGAAGCATTCGCCGGCCTCGACGAGCTCGTGTGTTAGCGCGCTTCGCTCGATTCCCACGCCGACCCATTTCGGGGCGAACGAGAGTTGCGTTACCCAGTTTGCTGTCATCAGCTGTTTGACCGCCAGATCCTTGCCCGGGACCCGATCACGTAGAGGCCCTAGGGCATCTTCCACAAGACCGAGCCGCAAGTAGTTCTCGATCTTCTTGCTTACGGTGCGGTTGAGGGCCTCTTGCCGACGCTGTCACCGCCAGTCGGCTGTTCGAGCTCACTCGCGCTGGCGCCGAGCTTGGGGACGGGTCCTGCGCCGTCGTCATTGGGCCTGACCTCATCGGCACGCGCATCTATGCCATTCGGGAGATGTTCTGGGCGCCGCATGGCGTGAGGATGACGCCATGACGCTCTCGAATCGCTCGCTGTCGGGACCACATCAGATGGGGCAACATGCGCACGTGACCGCCGCTGGTGTTCTCCCGACAGGGACCGTCACGTTGCTGCTGAGCGATATCGAGGGTTCGACCCGGCTCTGGGAGGCCGGCGAAGACGTCGCGGCCGCGGCGATCGCTCGACACTATGAGTTGCTCGATGCTGCGGTCACGCTTCGCGGAGGGGTTCGGCCGGTCGAGCAGGGCGAGGGCGACAGTGTCGTCGCCGCGTTCACGAAGCCGTCCGATGCCCTCGCGGCGGCTCTCGATGCGCAGCGGGCGTTTCTCGAGGAGTCATGGCCCGAGACTGCCATCGTGCGGATCCGGATGGCGCTCCACACGGGTGAGATCGATCTTCGCGATGCGGGCAACTATCAGGGGCCCACGATCATCCGCTGCGCGCGTCTCCGGAATGCCGCCCACGGCGGTCAAACGGTGTTGTCGAGCACGACGCACGATCTGGTGGTCGATCGTCTTCCCGACGACGTGGTGCTGCGTGATCTGGGCGGGCACCGGTTCAAGGGTCTCGGTCGTGCGGAGCGGGTGTGGCAGCTGTGTCACCCGGATCTTGGTGATGAGTTCCCGCCGCTGCGTTCGTTGGATGCACTCCCCAACAACCTGCCGGTGCAGCTGACGACGTTCGTCTCTCGCGACGCCGAGCTCGCCGAGCTCGCCGAGCTCATCCAGCGGAACCGGTTGGTCACCTTGACCGGAACCGGTGGGTGCGGAAAGACGCGACTCGCGCTTCAGAGCGCCGCCGACGCCGCTCATCGTCATGCCGGCGGGGTGTGGTGGGTCGAACTCGCCCCGGTGAGGGATCCCGATCTTGTCGCGGCCACCGTGGCCGAGGCTCTCGGCCTACGCGAGGAGCACGACCGGCCCCTGTTCGACACCCTGGTGGAGCAGTTGCGCGGCCGCGCGGCGCTCCTCGTCCTCGACAATTGCGAGCAGGTGCTCGATGGGACCGCACGCTTGCTCGACGCGCTCCTGGTCGGCGTCCCGGACCTGTACGTCGTGGCGACGAGCCGCGAGCCGCTCGGTGTCCCTGGCGAAGTCGGATGGCGGGTGCCTTCGCTCGACGAGGCGACCGCAGTCGCGCTGTTCGTCGAACGAGCGCGCGAGGGCCGGCCCGGGTTCTCGCCCGATGACGAACAGGTCGAAGCGATCGCGCGTATCTGTCGACGGCTCGACGGTCTGCCGCTCGCGCTCGAGCTCGCGGCAGCCCGCATCCGCCTGATGCACCCGAACCGCATCGCCGCCGGGCTCGACGACCGGTTCCGTCTTCTTACTGGTGGCAGCCGCGGCGTGATGGCGCGCCAGCAGACCCTTGAGGCCTCGGTCGCATGGAGTCACGACCTCCTCGACGAACACGAACGTGCCGTCCTGCGACGGCTTTCCGTGTTCCCCGGCGGCTTCGCCCTCGATGCTGCCGAGGCGGTCGCCGCCGGCGAGTTGGTCGACCAGTACGAGGTGCTCGATCTGCTCGCGCGACTGGTTGACAAGTCTCTCGTTCAACTCGATGACGACGAACGGAGCGACACCCGGTATCGCCTGTTGGAGACCATTCGTCAGTACGCGCGCGAGCGGCTCGTCGAGTCGGGCGAGACCGACGTAACCCGCGGGCGTCATCTCGCCTACTTCCTCGAGCTCGCGGAACGCGCCGAGCCGGAGCTGCACCGACCTGGGGGACCGACCTGGCTAGCTCACCTCGAGGCCGATCACGACAATTTCAGAACTGCCCTCGAGTGGGCCGACGCCTCGGACGACCGCGAGCCGTTCCTGCGTCTGGTCACCGCGCTCACGCTCTTCTGGGAACTGCGCGGTCATCTCGCGGCTGGCGCCCGGTGGTTCACGCAGGCGCTCGCGACAGACGACGTTCCCTCGGTCGTGCGAGCCCGGGCTCTCTGGGGTGCCGCCCACGTCGCGCTCTACAGCGACGACTTCGAGACGGCCATGCAGCGTGCACCCGAGGCGCTTGCCATGGCCGAGGCCCTCGGCGATGAGTGGACCACTGCCCGAGCGCTCAACACCAGTGGGTACGCGCAGCTCTGGTTCGATCCGGCCGGCGCACGGGATGCCCTCAAGACGAGCGTCGAGCTCGGCCGCGCGATCGGCGACGACTGGGCCGTCGCGGACGGCCTGAAGATGATCACCGTCGCCTGGTTGGTCCAGGACGGCCACGAGGGCCTGAGCCACGCGCTCGACGACTTGGCCCGGGTAGCGACGCGTCTCGACAACAAGTTCTTCACTGGCTGGTACCACTGCGGGCTCGGGTACAGCGGATTGCGCCGAGGCGAACTCGACACCGCCCGCCGGGAGTTCGAGGCATCACTCGACGACTGCCGCGACGTCGGCGACCCCGCCACGGCCAGCGTCGCCATTGCCTACCTCGGCGAGCTCGAAATGCTGACCGGATTGCACGACGCCGCACGCGAGCGCCTCGAAACCTTTCTCGCGCATGCAGGCGCAACCGGCGGTGGCATGGGTGTTCCGTTCGCACTCGTCCAGCTCGCGACCCTCATGCTCGGATGCGGCGATGCTGCCGGTGCGCGCAGTCTGGTCGATCCGCTGATCGACAGCCTGCGCGCCGACGGCGTCGCGTTGTACCTCGCCGCGGCGCTCTCAGTCCAAGGCGCCGCGTGTCTCGTGACCGGTGACACGCCCACCGCGCGTACGGCACTCGAGGAGGCCCACGAGCTGGCCTCCGGCACCGAGAACCCCTGGCTCGTGGCGATGACCGAGCACGGACTCGCAGTGCTCGCCCGTAGCGAAGGCGAATTCGGCGACGCGGAGGATCTCCAGCACGCAGCGTTGGCGCGATGCCACCGCGCCGGCCTTCTCCCCCAAGTCGTAATCTCACTCGAGGCACTCGCCGCGCTTGCGCTCGAGCACGAGAGCGCGACCGAGGCCGCTCGCCTTTTCGGTGCCGCGGCGACGCTGCGATCCACCATCGGCATGGTGCGTTGGCCGATGGACCAGCCCGTCTACGACGGGGACCTCGCTCGCGCTCAGGACCAGCTCGGGCTCGACGCCTTCAGGACGGCATGGGCGGAAGGCACGGCACTGAGTGTCCACGACGCGGTCGCCTATGCCTCACGCGCGCGCGGCGAGCGAAAGCGTCCGTCGGCGGGCTGGGCCAGCCTCACGCCCACCGAAGAGCGCGTCGTCGCGCTCGCGGCCGAAGGACTCACCAATTCCCAAATCGCGGAACGATTGTTCGTTGCCCCGGGGACCATCAAAGTTCACCTCGGACACATCTTCACCAAGCTCGGCGTCGCCACACGCGCCGAACTCGCCGGAGCTGCCACCCGCCGCTCCATCGAGCGCTCCCATCGCTGAAGCGCGGAAACGCGCGCGGTTGATTCGGTCCACGGGTGTGTCTAGGTCCAGGGGTAACGAGGCGTAGATCTCAGAAGACGATGGTTGGCCCGGGCCTCCAGTAGAGACTGAAGGCTCTTGAAGCCATCAGTCCTAAGGAGGGCAGGGGTGCGGCTGACATCGGCGTCTGGGCGGAAGCGCTCCGGCTTGGACGGGGTGGACGAATGCAATCGGTCTCCTAAGGCCGGTCGACGATTGACAGGCGAATGCTCGCTGCGACCGGGTAAACGCGAGCCCGTGCTCCGCGCGCAATGTTGCGACGTACAACGCTGCGAGCTTCGGCAAAGTCGACGTCGGCGACCAGCGGTCCCTCGAAGTGCAGTTTCTGGGACCCTCTCATCGGCAACAGCGCCCCTGAGCCCGACTGGGTCGCGGCGTCGTCGTGGGTGGGTCGCGGCGCGTCGGGCGTTCGGACGGGGGTCTAACCGCCGTAGTTCATCCGGGTGTCTTCCATGCGAAGGACTGGGGTGTCCTCGTCGCGTAGGAAGCCGCAGTCGACGACCTCGCCGATGAACAACGTGTGGCCGCCCGTCGGCACGCGCTCGCGTAGCTCGCAGTCGAGGAACGCCACGGACTGCGCAAGGATCGGCGCGCCGGTGACACGCTCGACATATGCGAATCCGTTCAGGGTGTGACTCGAGACGTCGTGCTCGACGGGCTTGGTGAACTTCCGCACGATCGCTCGGTCGTCCCGATCGATGAAGCAGACGCTGAAGCATTCGCCGGCCTCGACGAACTCGTGCGTCAGGGCGCTTCGCTCGATTCCCACGCCGACCCATTTCGGGGCGAACGAGAGCTGCGTTACCCAGTTCGCTGTCATCAGCTGTTTGACGGCCGGATCCGTGCCCCGGGACCCGATCACGTAAAGGCCGTACGGCATCTTCCACAAGACCCGGCGGCGGCGCTGGTCGTATTCGGCGTGTTGTTCGTCGGTCTCGACACCGGGCGGATAGGGCCCGATGGGTCCACTGCCCCCAGGTTCAGCCATGACGTCAGCCTATGAGGATCCGCACCGTCGTTGACGGGGCCCCTGTGAGTGGGCCAGTTTTTATGAGAGCGCTGGCTGCTCTGTGAATGCCGGCGTCACCCGGTGAACTTGGGTGTGATCACGATCGGTGCTGGCGCGGCGACTGAGACTTCGACGGCGCCAATGTCGCAGCCATTTCCCTGGGGCCGACTCACGCCGCGCTGGTCGGTGCTGATCCCGCTGGCGCCGTCAGCCTGACACGAGGCGAGCGGGATGGCGTCGATGAGCGGACTGCCCGACTGGGGCAGGCGCGTCTGGGTTGGACCGCCGTTGAGCGCATCGAGCTTCGGGGCATTCGAGGTGCCCACACGATCTGTCGCCGCGCCGAAATGACACGAGACACCCGCGCTTGCGTCATCCGTGAAGTTGAAACCATTCGACGTGGGGCTCGTCACCACGCAACGCCACAACAGATGGAGTGTGGGGTGGGGCACCCGCGTGCCGGCTCTTACCGCCCCGCATCCCGTTGCCGAGCCGGTCCCGCGCCCTCCGACAGGCGAGAGCCTCGTAGGCAACAATGGCTCGATGACCACTGACACTGAGACCTACCGCGAGCTTCGAGGCGAGTTGATCACGTTGGCTCGGGCCCGACGGGACGACCTTGAGACCACCGCGCCAGCAACGCCGGAATGGCGGGTCCGCGACTTGCTTGCCCATCTCGGCGGCGTGTGCGACGACGTCGTCAACGGCAACCTGGCGGACGTCGCCGCGAACACCTGGACCGCAGCGCAGGTCGAGAAGCGCCGGGGCTGGACGATCGACGAGGTCTTGGCCGACTGGGAGCAGCGTGGCGGCGAGGTGGATGCGCTGATCGACCAGGCGCCCGCGGGGATGTTCGGCCAGCTGCTGTTCGACGCCTGGACCCATGGCCAGGACATCCGCGGTGCGCTGCGGGCACCCGGCGGGCAGGACTCGCCGGCCGCGGCCTGCTCCTACGCGTGGGGAACGGAAGCTCTCGAGGGGCGTGACCGTACTGACGGTCGCCCTGAGCTGTCGCTCGTCACCGAAGAGGGCATCTGCGTGATCGGATCCGGCGCGCCGAGCGCGACCCTCCGCGCGAGCCGGTTCGAGTTGCTGCGCGCGATGACGGGCCGGCGAAGCCAAGCTCAAGTGCGAGCCTTTGTCTGGGACGGTGAACCCGACCCGGAGCGGCTCCTGCTGGCCCCGTTTTTCCACCCGCCCGCCGGCGACCTCGTCGAGTAGGCGCACAGTCCAACAAACGCCGCCCGACGGGCGGACGACCTTCGATACCGTGCGTTGACCGTGGCCTGGCCTCGATCGCTCGCTCCGCTCCGCCACCGCCGATACGCCGCGCTCTGGACGGGGGCGTTCGCTTCGAACGTCGGCACCTGGATGGAAACCGTCGGGGTGGGGATCCTCGTCACGACGAGGACCGGCCAGGCCGGCTGGACGGGTCTCGTCGCCGCGGCCGGGTTTCTTCCCAACGCGCTCGTCGGCCCGATCGGCGGTGCGCTCGCCGACCGGTTCCCCCGGCGACGCCTCCTGCTGACGACGACGACGGTCCAGACCCTCTTGGCCGGCACCCTCACCGCGATGGCCGCGACCGATACGGCCCTGCCGTGGGCCGTCACGCTCATCGTGTTCGCATCCGGGTGCGCGGGGGCGCTCGGATTTCCGTCGTACCAGGCGCTCATGCCCGACCTCGTCCCCCGAGAAGAGCTCACCGGTGCGGTCGCGCTCGGCGCCGCGCAGTGGAACCTCGGGCGCGTGGTCGGTCCCGCACTCGCGGGGATCGTGATCGGAATCGGCGGCTACTCGTGGGCGTTCGCGGTCAACACGGTCAGCTTCCTGGCGGTCATCGCCGCCATCGCGCCGCTTCGGCTGCCGCTTCCGCGTCCTGTTCCGGGGGAGAGCATCCGGGCCGCGATCGCCGCCGGGGCGCGGTTCGCATGGCGCGAGCCGGGCATCCGGGCCGCGATGGTCTACCTCGGGCTCAACTCGCTGCTCGCCGCGCCGTTCATTGCCCTTGTCCCCGCCGTCGCGTTGCGGCTGTTCGGCGACGCGACGGGCGCGACGGCCGCGCTCGTCACCGCGCAGGGTGTCGGCGCGGTCGCGATGGCGCTCGCGCTGGGTGGCTTCGCGTACCGCTACGGCCACCGGCCGACGGTGCTGCTGTGTCTCGCAGGGCTACCGGTGGCGCTGGTCGCGTACGCGCTCGCGCCGAGCCTGGGACTGGCGGCGGGTGCGATCTTCTTGGTCGGCGCGCTGTATCTCGGTTGCCTGTCCAGCTTTACCACCATCGCCCAGCTTCGGGCACCAGCGGAGCTGCGTGGCCGGGTGCTCAGCGCCTTGATGGTGCTGCTCGGGCTGCTCTACCCGATCGGGAGTGTGGTGCAGGGCGCGCTCGCCGATGAGGTGGGGCTGCGGGCCACGACCGTGGTCGCCGCGTTGATCCTCGCGGCGTCGTTCGTCGTCGTGCGGGTATGGCGGCCGGGGTTCGACCGTGACCTCGGCGATGCGGCGGGGCCGGCAGCTGAGCTCGGCTCCACGACGCTCGCGCCGGCCGACCAGTAGCGTCGGCTCATGCCCGGACCGATCCTCGAACGAGAGCGGCGCGGCAGTATCGAGGTCTTGCGCCTCAATCGCCCTGAGGCGCGCAACGCCATGAGCCCCGAGCTCTCGGCGGCGATCGAGGCCGCGCTCGACGACGTCGAAGCCGATCGGGAGATCGCGGCGGTGGTGCTGACCGGCGCGGGCCCGGTCTTCTGCGCGGGCGCGGACCTCAAGGTGGTGGCCCGAGGCGAGGGGCAACGGATCATGACGAAGCGGGGCGGCTTCGGTGGCCTCGTCCAACGCGACTTCCCGAAGCCGGTCATCGCGGCGGTGAACGGACTGGCCGTCGCCGGCGGCTTCGAGCTGGTCTTGGCCTGCGACCTGGTCGTCGCGGCCGAGGAGGCCGGCTTCGGGCTACCAGAGGTGTCCCGGGGACTGCTCGCCGCTGCGGGGGGTCCCATCCGCCTCGCCAAGCGCGTCCCGTTGGCCGTCGCGCTGGAGATCGGAATGACCGGCGATCCGCTGAGCGCGGAGCGCGCGTTCCAGCTGGGCCTCGTGAATCGAGTCGTCCCCGCCGCTCGGGTCATCGACGAGGCGATCGGTCTGGCCGAGCGGATCGGACGCAACTCACCGACGGCGGTGCGGGTCACCCGCCAGCTCATCCGGGACGCCGTCGAGGCGACGGAGGCCGAAGGGTGGCGTCTCACCGCTGAGGGCGCCGGCGTGGTGATGGCGAGCGGCGACTCGCTCGAGGGGGCCACGGCCTTCGTCGAGAAACGAGACCCGGTCTGGCACGAGCCGGCCTAACCCCCAGATCCCACTCTGGGAGTGTTCGCTCCTAGAATGGGGTTGTGCAGGAGCTGCGGGTCGAGGAGCTGGCTCGACGGACCGACACCTCCGTCGACACCATCCGCTTCTACCAGAAGCGGGGCCTATTGCCCTCGCCTCGCCGTGAGGGACGAGTCGCCTGGTACAGCGTCGAGCACCTCGAGCAGCTGCAGCGCATCCGCGACCTCCAGGCGCGGGGCTTCTCGCTGGCCGTCATCCGTCGACTCCTCGCCGGCGAGCTCGACGCCGCCGACGAACCCCTCGCCGCCGCGGTCGTCGACGCCGCCGACGGGGAGCTCCTGACCCTCGACGAACTCGCCAGCCGCGCCGGGGTGCCCACCGCCCTGCTCGACGCCATCCTCCGAGAGGGCC
>DAIPLE010000156.1:0-5610 GCA_036769425.1 Actinomycetota bacterium | reverse complement strand
TCCTCGGCTACGAGAGGGGTTTCGACCCCGACGGGGGCATCTTGGCGCTGGTGCACCCCGACGACCTCGAGACGGCGGGGCGAGCGCTCGACGAGGTGCGGCGAGGAACACGAGGACCGAACGAGTCGCTCGTGGTGCGCATCCAGGCCGCCGACGGCTCATACCACGCGCTCGAGACCGTCGCCCAAGACCTCACCGATGACCCCGCGGTGAGCGGCATCGTCCTGAACTCACGCGACGTCACCGAACGGGTCCACGCCGAGGAGCAGCTCCGCGTCGCCGACGGCCGCCTCCGAACCCTGTTGGAGCACTCGTCGGACCTCATCGTGCTCCTCGACCCGACCGGCGCCATCGAGTACATCAGCCCCGCCCACGAGGCGATGTTCGGCCGACGAACCGACGAGGTCGAAGGCACCGACGGGCTGTTCGCGATTCACCCCGACGACCTGCCCCAGATCGCGGCCACGATGGCCTCGCTGTTCGACGACCCCGGCCGGCGCGTGAACATCACGCTCCGAGTCCGCCATGCGGACGGCTCGTACCGACACGTCGAGGCCATCGGCCAGAACCGCACCCAAGACCCCGCGGTGCACGGCATCGTGTGGAACGTCCGCGACATCACGGATCGCCTCCGCACCGAGGCCGAGCTACGCGCCACCGAGCAGCGCCTCGCCGTCGTCGTGGAGCACTTGTCGGACCTCATCGTGGTCCTCGACGAGGAGGGTCGCGTCAGCTACCTGAGCCCCGCCAGCGAGCGCCTGTTCGGTCGCCGCGCCCAAGACGGGATCGGGGTGTTCGGAACCGAGCTCGTGCACCCCGACGACCTCGAGCGCGTCAACGCCAAGTTCACGCAGCTGGCGAGCGCGCCGGGCGCCAGTGACATGGTGACCTGCCGGGTGTTGCACACCGACGGGAGCTACCGCTGGGTGGAAGCAGTCGGCCGCAACCTGCTCGACGATACGGCGCTCCCCGGGATCGTGCTCAACATCCGCGACATCACCGACCGGATCGAATCAGAAACGACGTTGCGAGCAGCCCAGGCCCGGTTCGCCGCCCTCGTGGACCATGCCTCGGATCTCATCACGGTGAACGACCTCCACGGAGTCGTCACCTACGCGAGCCCCTCGGCGTTGCCGATCCTCGGCTACGAACCGGACGAGCTGGTCGGCACCCGGGCCCGCGACCTCCTCCACCCCGACGACGTCGCCGAGGTCGAGCACGCCGCCGCCGACCAGTTCGCCGGGAAGCGAGTCGAGCCCATCGAGTACCGCGCCCGGCACCGCGACGGCTCCTGGCGAGTGCTCGATGCCATCGTCACCGACCTGGTGCACGAGCCCGCGGTCCAAGGTGTCGTCACGAACGCGCGCGACGTCACCGACCGCCGAGCGGCGGAGCGGCGAGCGGCCGACCTCGTCGAGATCCTCGAAGCGGCCAATGAGCTCGTCGTCGTCTCGGATCCCGCCGGTCGCATCGTCTACGCCAATCGGTCCGCCCGCGGTCTCCTCGGCGCGCACGAGCAGCGCCACGTCGGTGAGCTGTCGTCAGAACGGTCGCGGGAGCGACTGCGGACCGAGATCATGCCGGTCGTGCGGCGACGCGGGGCGTGGTCCGGCGAGCTCGAGCTCGTCGACACCGAGGGTCGACTGATCCCCGTCACCGCCACCGTCCAAGCCCAACGAGACGAGAGCGGCGACGTGGTGCGCGTCGCGACCGTGGCCCACGACATCTCCGAGCTCAAGGCCGCGCAGCGCCGCCTCGAGTTCGACGCCACCCATGACCCCTTGACCGGGTTGCCGAACCGGGCGCTGTTTCGCGAGATCGGAGATCGGGCGGTGGCCCGCGCCAGCCGCATCTCGGAATCGCTGGCCGTCTTGTTCCTCGACCTCGACGGCTTCAAGCTCGTGAACGACAGCTACGGCCACGACACCGGAGACATGCTCCTCGGTCAGGTCGCCCGTCGGCTCCGCGAGGCGGTGCGGGCCGGCGACTTCGTCGCTCGCCTCGGGGGCGACGAGTTCGTGATCCTCTGCGAGCATCCTCGGAACGAGCACCAGATGCTGGAGCTCTCCACCCGGATCATCGAAACGGTCTCCCAGCCGTTCGTCATCGACGAGCACGAGGTGCGCGTCGGTGTCAGCGTCGGCATCGCGTTCTCGAAGGGTTCCAACGCGGGGATCGGCGAACTGATCCGAGACGCCGACGTCGCGCTCTACCGGGCCAAGAACGAGGGGCGGGGCCGAGCCCAGCTGTTCAACGAGACGCTGCTCCGGTAGAGGGGTCGCTTACCCCAGCCAGCCGTCGGCTCGGGCGAGCAGGAACCGGCTCACGTCGAGGCAGCGGTCCAGCAGCTCGCACGACACCGCCTCGCCGTCGCGGATTCGCAGCAGCGACACCCGCTGGTGCGCCACGACCCGCAACGCCCGTTCGGGAGAGTCGGTCGCCGACGGGATCGAATCGATGGCCGACACCTCAAGTGGGAGCTCGGGGCCACCGATCCCGGCCAGGTCGGTCGCCAGGACGAGCAGGTCGGGGTTGTGGGGCAAGGGGGGCAGCCCCCAGGTGAAGTTGAGCGGGAACTCGTAGTCGTCGGGTGGGTCGTCACCCTCGGGGCGGGTCATGACCGCGTCCTCGAACCCGAGAAGCACTCGAGGGTCGATCTCGAGGGACAGGTACAGGTCGACGGGGCCCTCACAGCCCTCTTCGGGGTGCACGTCGACTTCCCAGGTCTGGCGCAGCGAGTAGCTCTCGACGAAGTGCCGTTCGTCGTGGACGTGGAAGCCATGCTCGACCGCGTGGTCCTTGAGGTCGGCGACGAAGCCGGCGACATCGATGACGGCCACGTCACACCTCCTCGGGGTCGTTGGCCGGGCCGCCGCTCGGGTCCGGCGGGTCGAGATGACCGGCGCGGTCCAAGATCGCCAGTCCGTCGGCGAGCGTACGGAAGGCCCGGCCCCGATGCGAGTAGGTGTGCTTCTCATCGGGGTTCATCTCGGCGAACGTGCGCCCGTCGCCGGGGTCGGCCATGAAGACGGGGTCGTAGCCGAACCCACCGTCTCCTCGGGGCTGACTGGCGATGATGCCCTCCACGGTGCCGATCGCCGCGAGCTCGCGTCCGTCAGGGAAGCTCGCCACCGCGACGGTGACGAACCGGGCGCGGCGTCCTTCGAGCGGGACGTCTCGGAGCCGTTCGAGGAGCAAGGCGACGTTGTCCTGGTCGGTGGCGTGCGGACCCGCGAAGCGGGCGGAGCGCAACCCGGGGGCACCACCCAGCGCGTCGACCTCCAAGCCGGTGTCGTCGGCGATGGCGGCCTCGCCGGTGAAGTCGCGCACCGAGCGCGCTTTGAGCCGGGCGTTGTCCTCGAGGGTCTCGCGGTCCTCATCGACGGGTGCGAGCTCGCCGGGCCGGTCGAGCAGCTCGATCGACAAGCCGGTGCTCGCGACCACATCGTGGATCTCGCGAGCCTTGTCGGCGTTGGCGGTGGCGAGCACGAACCGCATCGACCGGGAGCCGGTCAGCGCCGCCGAGGTGTCGGCGGCTCCGCGATGAGGACGCGCTGCAACTCGAAGATCTGGGTGATCCCGTCTTCGGCCAGGGCGAGGAGCTCGTCGAGCTCGGTGCGGGAGAAGGGCATCCCTTCGGCAGTGCCCTGCACCTCGATGAACCGGCCGCTGCCGGTCATGACGACGTTCATGTCGACTTCGGCTCGTGCGTCCTCGGAGTAGTCGAGGTCCAGCATCGCGATCGCGTCGACCACCCCGACCGAGATGGCACCGCAGACGTCGGTGATCGGATGTCCGGTCAGTCCGCCGGACGCGACGAGGCGGGAGCAGGCGTCATGCAGCGCGACCCACGCGCCGCAGATCGACGCGGTGCGGGTCCCCCCGTCGGCCTGGAGCACATCGCAGTCGAGGGTGATCTGGACCTCGCCCATGGTCTTGAGGTCGGTGATCGCCCGCAACGATCGGCCGATGAGGCGTTGAATCTCCTGGGTGCGTCCCGACTGGCGTCCTCGGGCCGCCTCCCGATCGGTGCGCTCGCTGGTCGACCCCGGGAGCATCGAGTACTCGGCCGTGACCCAGCCCCGCCCCTTGCCGCGCAGCCACGGTGGCACTCGCTCCTCGACCGACGCGGTGCACAGGACCCGGGTCCGGCCGAACTCGACGAGGACCGACCCGGCGGCGAACTCGGTGTAGTCGCGGGTGAAGCTGACCGGACGAAGGTCGCCGGGTTCACGGCCGTCACGTCGGGATCCCATCGAGTGTCGCTCCGGTCCTCGGTCTCAGATCTTGGTCACGAGATGCGGCGTCGCAAGCATGACCGGTTCCCCGTACGCGGCGGAGCCCTCGGCGACGACCAGTTTCGGGTCCAGCTGCGGCCAGAGGTGGGTCAGCATCAGCCGATGCGCGCCGGCGGCTCGCGCGGCCGCGCCGGCCTCCTTCGCCGACAGGTGGATCGGCACCGGCTTGTCGTCATGCAAGTAGGTCGCCTCGGACAGCACCAGGTCGGCGCCGGGCGCGAACGCCTCCACACTCCAGTTCGGGCCGGTGTCGGAGGTGTAGATCATCCGTGATCCGTTGGCCGTGACTTCCACGGCGTAGGTGGGCGGCGGATGATCGGTCCGCGCGAACCGCAGCGTCACCGATCCGATCGTCACCGCCTGCTGCTCGTCGACGGTCTTCCAGGAGAACGTGTCGCCCCAGTCTCCACCGACGAGGGTGCCGAGACGATCACCGAGACCCGCCGGCGCGTAGACGGGCAGCCCGCGACGTTCCAGGCCGTACCGCATCAGCACATGAAGGCCGTACATGTCGACGCAGTGGTCGGGATGCTCGTGGCTGATCACGACCGCGGTGAGATCTTCGATCTTGACGTGGCGTTGAAGATGCCCGAAGGTGCCGTTGCCGCAGTCGAGCCAGATCGTCGTCGAGCCGTCGCGGAGCAGGTATCCGCTGCACGCCTCCCCGTCCGGCCCGCCGTAGGACCCGGAGCAGCCGAGCACCGTCAGCTCCATGACCAGGCCTCCACGTCGGTGACCTCGGGGCCGAGGAACCGGGCGCCGAGCCGACGGAACTGCTCCACGTCGCCGCTGGTGAGGAACGTCAGGCGCGCCGGGTGGCGCGGGGCGCCCCCCGAGTCGGGAAGCATCTCGCGCACCGCGAACGCCGTCTCGTCGGCGCTCGAGACGAGGATGACGTCTCTACCCATGACGTCGGTGATGGTACGGGCCAGTAAGGGGTAGTGGGTGCAACCAAGCACCAGCGTGTCCACGTCGGCGGCTCGGACCGGGGCCAGCAGCCGCTCGGCGAGGATGTGCACCTGCTCGGATTCGACGTCGCCGGCCTCCACGAACTCCACGAATCCGGGGCAGGCGGCACACGTCAGCTCCAAGGTCGGGTCGAGGCGCCGGGCGGCCTGCTGGTAGGCCCCCGAAGCGATGGTCCCCACGGTGCCAATGACGCCGATCCGCCGTGAGCCGCTGACTCGAAGCGCGGCTCGCAGCCCGGGCTCGATCACACCGACGACGGGGACCGGAAGGCGTGCCGCCAGGGTGTCGAGCGCCGCCGCGGCGGCGCTGTTGCAGGCCACCACGACGATGCGGGCGCCCCGGT
>DAIPLE010000155.1:4162-5642 GCA_036769425.1 Actinomycetota bacterium | reverse complement strand
TCGAGGTTCGCGTCGCTGCTCGGCGAGGCGGTCCTCGTCGACCTCGCCCTCGTCAACTGGACCGTGGCGCGCCTCGCCGCCGAAGGGTTCACGCCTGTCATCCCTCCCGTGTTGGTCCGCGAGACCGCGATGGAAGAGGCCGGGTTCTTCCCGACCGATCGGGCCCAGGTCTACGACGTCGACCGGGGTGCGCTGTACCTCGTCGGCACCAGCGAGATCCCGCTCTCCACACTGCATCGGGGCGAGCGGCTCGACCCGAGCGCGCTCCCGGCGCGCTATGCCGGCCTCTCGACCTGTTTTCGCCGGGAGGCCGGAACGCACGGCAAGGACACCACCGGCATCTTCCGGGTCCACCAGTTCGACAAGGTCGAGATGTTCTCCTACACCGAACCCGACCAGTCCGACGAGGAACACCAGCGGATCCTCTCGATCCAGGAATCGCTGATCGGCGCGCTCGGCTTGCCGTACCGGGTGGTGAACATCGCCGCCGGGGACCTCGGCGCCGCCGCGGCCAGGAAATACGACCTCGAAGTGTGGCTGCCCTCGGAAGGTCGGTATCGCGAGCTGACGTCGAGCTCCAACTACCGGGACTTCTCCGCCCGTCGGCTCGCCACGCGCGTCAAATCCGACCAGGGCACGCGCCTCGTCCACACGCTCAACGGGACGGGCTGCGCGGTCGGCCGCACCCTCGTGTTCCTCTGGGAGCACTACCAGCGCGACGACACGACGTTCGACGTCCCGGACGTGCTGCGCCCCTATTGCGGCTTCGACTCCGTCTCGCGCTGACGTCGCGTCATCCGGCGGAGCGGGAGGGATTTGAACCCCCGGGCCTCATCGGCCGGCTGCTTTCAAGGCAGCTGCAATCAACCGGACTCTGCCACCGCTCCCTGACACGACACCGGCCACACCGTCGACCGTGCGTCGCGCCGTACCCGAAATCGTAGGCGGCGTCCCTGACGATGGGAGTCGGTCAGCGAGACGACGTCAGGACCTCCGAGGCGGACATGTAGTCGAGCTCAATCAGCTCGGTGTCGGGCGAGGTGCGGGCGAGCTCGTGTCGGATCGGGGTGACGTCGAGGTCGCCGTTGGTGAACCCGGGCAGCCAGTCGTCATGGTGTGCCAGCACCACCCGGCGCGGCGCGAGCAGCCGCGCCTCGGCCCCCACGAACTGGGCCAACGATCCCTGGATCGGCTCGCCGTCGAGGTTGCCGCGTCCCGCCGCGGCGAGGATCGCCACGTCCGGGTGCAGGTCCCGCAAGATCGGTGTCCAGCAGCCCGACGTGTCCTGGTACAGGAGCCGGCCGGCGGGAGTGTCGAGCACGAAGACCAGCGCCCCGCCGTCCCCCAAGGCGTGCTGGTCGCTGGCCCGCAGATGCTCGAGCACCTCGGGTCCGAGCCCCATGAGCCACGCTCCGAGCTCCCCGAAGCGGCCCTGGCGCTCCTGGTGGGTGAGGCCGAGATCGCCGAGGCACACCGTGTC
>DAIPLE010000155.1:0-4062 GCA_036769425.1 Actinomycetota bacterium | reverse complement strand
GGGATCGGCGATCTCGCCGGGATCACCGCCCACCTCGACCATCTCGCGTGGCTCGGCGTCGACGGCCTCTGGATCAGCCCGGTGCACCCGTCACCGAACGCCGACTGGGGCTACGACGTCGCCGACTACTTCGGCGTGCACCCCGACCTCGGGACCCTCGACGATTTCGACGCGTTGATCGCGGAGGCGGATCGGCTCGGACTCCGCGTCCTGCTCGACTTGGTGCCGAACCACAGCAGCGTCCAGCACCCCTGGTTCCTCGACGCCCGTCGTGGTCGCGACGCGGCCCACCGGGACTGGTATGTCTGGGCCGACCCGAGCCCCGACGGCGGGCCGCCCAACAACTGGGTGAGCAGCTTCTTCGGACCGGCGTGGTCACTCGACGAGCGCACCGGTCAGTACTTCCTGCACAGCTTCCTGGTCGACCAGGCCGACTTTAACTGGTGGAACGACGACGTCCGCGACGAGTTCGACCGGATCCTGGCCTTCTGGTTTGACCGGGGCGTGGCGGGATTCCGCATCGACGTGTGCCACATGATCATCAAGGACCGGTTGCTGCGAGACAACCCACCCGCGACAACCGCGGATCACTTCATGGACCAGCTGCGGGGCCAACGCCCGGAGTACAACTCGTCCCGTCCGGAGGTGCACGACGTGCTCCGACGTTGGCGGGCCCTTGGAGCGCGGTACGACCCACCTCGCGTGCTGCTCGGCGAGACGTACGTGTTCGACCTGGACCAGCTGGCGTCGTTCTACGGGCACGACGACGAGCTACAGCTGGCGCTCAATTTTCCGTTTCTGCTCGGCGATTTCAACGCCGACGCGCTGCGAGACGTTGTCGAGCGCACCGAGGCGACCCTTCCGGGTGAGGCGACGCCAGTGTGGACGATGGGCAATCACGACGTCTCCCGTTTCCCGACCCGCTGGTGCGGCGACGACCCGCGCCGGGCCCGCGCCGCGCTCGTGATGCTCTTGGGGCTGCGGGGAACCACGGTCCTCTACTACGGCGACGAGCTGGCGACACCCGACACGAACGTCCCGGTCGACCTGCTGGTCGACCCGGTCAGCGTTCGCTACCACCCGGTCGCGAACCGCGACGCGGCCCGCACCCCGATGCGCTGGAACGCCGATCGGGGCGCAGGGTTCACCGCCGACAGCGTTGACCCCTGGCTCCCGTTCGGCGATGCCGCCGCTGGGAGCGTCGCCGACCAGCGCGACAACCCCGACTCGGCGCTGCACCTGACCCGGGACCTCATCGCCCTCCGCCGCGAGCTTCCCGCGTTGCGAGCGGGGCGCTACGAGACCTGGCCGGCACCGGCCGGCGTTTGGGCGTGGCGTCGCGGGGACTCGGCGCTGGTGGCGGTGAACTTTGCTGAGACCTCGACGGCCCTCAACGGCGTCGACGGCACGGTGCGGGTCTCGACCGACCGGGCCCGCGACGGCGAACCGGTCGGCGGCCGCCTGGTTCTCGGGCCGCTCGAGGCGGTGATTGTCGCCCTGACCTGACGCCGCGCTCAGCCGTCGCTCGGGGTGGCGCCTTCGTGCTCGAGGAGCCGCTGCTTGCGGCGCGGTCCCAGCCCGTAGTTGCCGATGCCGCCACTGGCGGGCACGACACGGTGACAGGGAACGACGACCGGGACCGGGTTCGCACCACACGCCGAGCCGACGGCTCGAGACGCGCGCGGCGCGTCGATCGCCGCCGCGATCTCGCCGTAGGTGCGTGTCTCACCGAGCGGGATCTGCTGGAGCTCCTCCCAGACTCGACGTTGGAACGCGGTGCCGCGCACGTCGAGCGGCAGTTCCCGGGCGGGCTTGTGGCCATCGACGCGGGCGAGCACCTCGGCGACGATCGGGGCGAGCGCGTCGTCGTCTCGACGGATCTCGGCTTGGTGGAACTCGTTGGTGAGCGCCCACTCGGCGGTGATCGCGTCGTCGGCGAGGTCGACCTTGCAGAGTCCCCGCTCGGTGACCGCGATGAGCAGCGTGCCGAGCGGCGAGTCGGTCACGGTGAACGTGATCGTGGCGCCGGCCCCACCGGCCCGGTACGAGGCCGGGGTCATGCCGAGATGGTCGTGCGCGCCCTCGTACAACCGGCTGGTCGAGCCGTATCCGACACTGAACAGGGCCCGGGTGACGTCGCCCTCGCCGTCGCGTAGCTCGCGGCGGAGCCGCTCGCGGCGCAGCGAATCGGCGTATTGGCGCGGAGTCACACCGAGCACCTGGCGGAACGCCCGCCGGAGCGCATCGGTGGAGACGTCCAGGGCGCGGGCCAGCTCGGGCGCGGTCGGGACCCGGTCGTCGGTCGCCTCGATGAGCCGGCAGGCCTCGGTGACCAAGGTGTTTGCCATGCCGTCAATCTGCGCCATCGCCGGCGTCACCGCTATCCGTTTTCGGCGTGCGACGCCGTCCACGCCAAGAGGTCCTCGACGGGCCAGGCGTTGACGATCCGATCGAGGGAGAATCCGGCCGCCGCGGCGCGGTGACAGCCATAGTCCTGCCAGCCCAGCTGCCAGGTGGCGTGCGCGTCGGAGTCGATGCTCACCTTGGCCCCGACGTCGAACACCTGCGCCAGCAGGCGGGTCGGCGGGTCGAGCCGCTCGGGGCGAGAGTTGATCTCGATGGCCTTGTCAAGGTCCGCCGCGACCTGGAAGACGGTCTCGGCGTCGAAGGACGATTCGGGTCGACCGCGGCCGACGATGAGGCGACCGGTGCAGTGGCCGAGCACATCGACGTGGGGGCTCTGCAGCGCCGAGACCATCCGGTGGGTCATCGGCTGGCGGTCCATGCGCAGCTGGCTGTGGACACTGGCGACGACGACATCGAGCGCGGCGAGAAGCTCTTCGTCTTGGTCGAGGACCCCGTCGGCGAGGATGTCGACCTCGATGCCGGTGAGGATCCGAAACGGGGCGACGTCCACGTTCAACGCCGCGATGACGTCGAGCTGCTCACGGAGGCGTGCCGCCGAGAGACCCTTCGCGATGCTGAGCGACCGCGAATGATCGGTGAGGACCAGGTAGTCATGGCCGAGGTCACGCGCCGCGGTGGCCATGGCTTCGATGGTGTGGCCCCCGTCGGACCAGTCGGAGTGCAGGTGCAGGTCACCGCGCAGTGCGGCCCGGATCGGCCCGGCCAGGCTCGTCGGTGGGTCGTCTGTCTTCGGGGCGTCCGCGAGGCGCGTCAGGTAGTCGGGGGTCTCGCCGCGCAGGGCCTGGTCGATCACCGTCGCGGTGCTCTGCCCGATTCCCGGCAGGTCGGTGAGGCGACCGTCGCGGGCGAAGGAGCGCAGCTCCTCCTCGGGCATCGCACGGATCGTGTCCGCGGCGCGACGAAACGCCTGCACCTTGGGCCGGGCGTTGCGAACCCGCTGCAGCGCGTCCGCGATCTGCTCGAGGGCGTCGACCGGGTCCACGTTTCGACGGTAGCGTGCCGCCATGCCCACCACCGACAAGTCCGTTTCGGCCGAACGAACCATTCACGCCTCACCAGAGCGAATCTTCGCGGTCCTCGCCGACCCCGCCCAACACCCCGCCATCGACGGTTCCGGGTCGGTTCGTCACCAACGTCCCGGCACTCCGGCCCGGCTCTCGCTCGGCGCCACGTTCGCGATGGACATGCGGATCGGGATGCCATACCGGATCACGAACGAGGTCGTCGAGTTCGAAGAGAACCGCAAGATCGGCTGGCGCCACTGGGCCCACAACGTGTGGCGCTACGAGCTGGAACCAGCCGAGAGTGGAACCCGCGTTCGCGAGACGTTCGACTACACCGACGGCCGCGGCCAGTGGTTCCTGCGCTTGACCGGCACCCCACGCAAGAACCAAGAGAGCATCGAGAAGACACTCGAACGTCTCGCCGAGCTCTGCGAAAGCTCGCCGACGGCGTCGGCCTAGGCTGTCGCGGCTTGGAGGGATGACCGAGTGGCCGAAGGTGCTCGCCTGCTAAGCGAGTAGGGGGCTTCAAACCTCCTCGAGGGTTCAAATCCCTCTCCCTCCGCCAAGGCAACCGACGATGCCTCCCCCCGACTTCGCCCCCGACCTCGTGGAACTCGGCGCAGCCACGCTC
>DAIPLE010000154.1:0-5648 GCA_036769425.1 Actinomycetota bacterium | reverse complement strand
GGACACCCAACGGATCTCCCAACGCGGCTTCCTGCACCTGCTCGCCCGGGGCGAGGCGTACCAGGCCGAAGCCCCCACACTGTGGGACGTCGACTTCCGCACCGCGGTGGCCCAAGCCGAGCTCGAAGACCGCGAGATGCCCGGCGCCTACCACGCGGTGCGGTTCCACCGTCCCGCCGGCGACCCGGTCGTCATCGAGACGACCCGCCCCGAGCTCATCCCCGCCTGTGTCGCCCTCGTCGCGCATCCCGACGACACCCGCTACCAGCTGCTGTTCGGATCCGTGGTGCGCACGCCGCTGTTCGACGTCGAGGTCCCAGTCGTCGCGCACCCGCTCGCCGATCCCGACAAGGGCTCCGGCATCGCGATGATCTGCACGTTCGGTGACCTCACCGACGTCACCTGGTGGCGGGAGCTAGACCTGCCCGCCCGACCGGTCGTCGACTGGGACGGCCGCCTCAAGCCCGACCCGCCCGACGTCATCACCGGCGACACCGGACGCGCCGCGTACGCCGAGCTCGCCGGGAAGACGATCCGCCAGGCCCAACGGCGCGTCGTCGAGCTCCTCGGCGACGCCAGCGAGCTGGTCGGCGATCCCAGGCCAGTCACCCACGCGGTCAAGTTCTACGAGCGCGGAGACCGGCCCCTCGAGATCATCACTACCCGGCAGTGGTACGTCCGCAACGGCGGTCGCGATCCCAACCTGCGCGACGAGCTCATCGCCCGGGGCCGGGCCTTGCACTGGCATCCGGCCTACATGCGGGCCCGGTACGAGTCGTGGGTCGAGGGGCTCAACGGTGACTGGCTCATCAGCCGCCAACGGTTCTTCGGCGTGCCGTTCCCCGTCTGGTATCCGGTCGACGCCGACGGCCAGGCGGATCACGACCACCCGATCCTGGCGTCCGCAGATCAGCTTCCGGTCGACCCCGCGTCCGAGGTCCCCGACGGCTTCGACGAGACCCAGCGTGGCCAGCGGGGCGGGTTCGTCGGCGACCCCGACATCATGGACACCTGGGCCACGTCATCCCTGACACCCCAGATCGCGTCCCGGTGGGACGAGGACCCCGACCTCTTCACCCGCACCTACCCGATGGATCTCCGTCCTCAGGCCCACGACATCATCCGCACCTGGCTGTTCTCGAGTGTGGTGCGCGCCCACCTCGAGTTCGGTGCGCTGCCGTGGCGGCACGCGGCGATCTCGGGCTGGGTCCTCGACCCGGACCGCAAGAAGATGTCGAAATCGAAAGGCAACGTCGTCACCCCGATGGGCGTCCTCGAGCAGTACGGATCCGACGCGGTCCGTTACTGGGCGGCCAGCGGGCGGCCGGGGACCGACACCACGTTCGAGGAAGGCCAGATGAAGATCGGCCGTCGCCTCGCGATCAAGCTCCTCAACGCGTCGAAGTTCACCCTCGGCGTGGCCGGCGCCGACAGCGGCGTCCCCGAAGCGGCCGCGGTGCACGCGCCACTCGATCGGGCCCTGCTCGCCACGCTCGCGGACCTCGTGACCGAGACGACCGTGGCGTTCGAGGACTACGACTACGCCCGGGCCCTGGATCACACCGAACGGTTCTTCTGGCGGTTCTGTGACGACTACGTCGAGCTGGTCAAGCAACGCGCCTACGGAAGCCGGGGAGAAGCGGCGGCCGCGTCGGCGAGCGCCACCCTCGTCCTGGCTCTCGACACCCTGCTGCGCCTGTTCGCACCCCACCTGCCGTTCGTCACCGAGGAGGTCTGGTCCTGGTGGCGACCCGGTTCGATCCATCGTGCCGAGTGGCCGGAGCCGGGTGGGCTGCGCGAAGCGGCCGGCGGCGGTGACCCCGGCGGCGGTGATCCCGCGGTGTTCAGCGCGGCCGCCGACGTGCTCGGCCAGGTGCGCAAGGTCAAGAGCGAGCAGCAACGATCCTTGCGGGTCGAAGCGCGCCGGGTCACCGTGCACGACACCGCCGACCGGCTGGCCCTCCTCGACCCGGCCCGCGACGACGTCCGCGAGGCGGCTCGCGCCGACGTGCTCGACCTCGTCGTCGGGACGCCGGCCCGCGTCGACGTCGAGCTTGCCCCACCCGACGACGCCTGAGCACCCGGTGCGACCCGACCAAGCTCGGGGGTGGCTGGCGGACCACGTGAACCTGGAGTCCCTCGGCGTCCCGACCGGCACCACCCGGCGGATCCAGCATCCGACGCTCGCCCGGATGGAGGCCCTCGCCACGCTCCTCGGGTCACCGCAGCTCGAGTATCCGGTGTTGCACCTCACGGGCACGAACGGCAAGACGTCCGCGACCCGGCTCGCCACCGCGCTCCTCGTCGAGAGCGGACTGTCCGTCGGTGCCTACACGAGCCCGCACCTCGAGCGGGTCAACGAGCGGATCTCCTGGAACGAGCACGAGATCGACGACGAGACCCTCAACGAGCTGCTCGCCCTCGTCGCGACGATCGAGCCCCATCTCCCCGAGGTACCGAGCTACTTCGAGATCCTCACCGGCGTCGCCTACCGTTGGTTCGCTGACGTCGCGGTCGACGCCGCGGTCATCGAGGTCGGTGTCGGGGGCCGTTGGGACGCCACCAACGTCGCCGCCGGGCGCGTCGCCGCGGTCACGAACGTCACCGTCGACCACGTCGAGTACCTCGGACGCACCCCCCTCGACATCGCCCGCGACAAGGCCGGGATCGTCAAGCCCGGCGGCACCCTCGTCCTCGGCGAGACCGACCCGGCCCTCCAAGCCCCGTTTCTCGAGCGTGGCGCGTCGCGGGTCCTCGAACGAGGCCGCGACTTCGGCATCACCGCCAACCGCGTCGCACACGGCGGCCGCCTCATCAGCGTCTTCACTCCCGAAGCCCGGTACGACGACGTGTTCCTCTCGCTGCACGGGGCGCACCAGGCTGACAATGCCGCGCTCGGCGTGGCGGTGGTCGAGGCGCTCCTCGATCGGCCCCTCGACGCCGACCTCGTCACCGCGGTGCTCGGCCAGGCCCGCTCCCCGGGACGGCTCGAAGTCGTCGGGCACGCCCCGCTGCTCCTCCTCGACGGTGCCCACAACGTCGCGGGGGCCCACGCGCTGCGGGACGCGCTCGTCGAGGCGTTTCCCGCGTCGGCCCGGACCCTCGTGGTCGGCCTCCTGCGCGAGAAGGACCCGCCCGAGATGCTCGAGGCCTTGGGTGTCGCCGACGCGGCCCACGTCATCATCTGCGAGGCGCCCAGCCCGCGGGCCCACGACCCCGAGGTGGTCGCCGCCGCAGCCCGCCGGCTCGGCCCGCCCGCCGACCGGATCGAGATCGTCTCCGACGTCGCCGCCGCGGTCGACCGGGCGTTGACCGTCACGCCCGCCGACGGGCAGGTCGTCGTGACCGGCTCGCTGTACACCGTCGGAGCGGCCCGCGCCGCCCGGGGCCACCCTCCTGGCGGCGAGACCGCCACTGGTCCCGGATAGGGTCCCGGCGGTGTCGTCCCGAACCTTGTTCCTCTGCAAGCCCGATGCGGTCGAACGGGGCCTGGTCGGCGAGATCGTCCACCGCGTCGAGCGCAAGGGGATCCGCATCGTCGCCATGGACCTCCGGCGCATCGACGCCGACCTGGCCGGACGGCACTACGAGGAGCATCGCGACAAGCCCTTCTTCGCCGACCTGGTGGCGTTCATCACCAGCGGCCCCCTGGTGGCGATGGTCCTCGAGGCCGGACCCGACACCTGGGCCGTGGTCCGGCGGCTCATGGGGGCGACCAACCCCCGCGAGGCCGATCCGGGGACCGTCCGCGGCGACCTCGCGCTCGAGACGGGCCAGAACCTGGTCCACGGCTCCGACGGTCCCGAGTCCGCAGCTCGCGAGATCGCCCTGTTCTTCCCGGGGCTGGCCTGAAATTCCGACGTCGGGGCCGTCCGGCTGGTTGAATCAGTGCAGCGCCGCCGCCCGGTGGTGCACCCGAGGCTGTGGAGGACGGCTGGACCGCCCTCCCCGGAGGTCCTAGCCTGTGCAAACTCCCGGACCTCGTCGACGCACCGGACGGTCTGTGAACGCCCCTTGGTATTCCAACGTGATTGGCCGCGATATGGCGGTCGACCTCGGCACGGCCAACACCGTCGTCTACGCGCGCGGCCAGGGGATCGTCCTCAACGAGCCGTCGATCGTCGCCATCAACGCCCGCGACGGCCGCATCCTCGCCGTCGGTGCCCAAGCCAAGCGCATGCTGGGCCGCACCCCGGGCCACATCGAAGCCATCCGGCCCCTCAAAGACGGAGTCATTGCCGACTTCGACATCTGCGAGAAGATGCTCCGCTACTTCATCCAGCGGGTCCACCAGCGCAACCGCTGGGCCAAGCCCCGCATGGTGATCTGCATCCCCTCGGGGATCACCGGCGTCGAGCGGCGAGCCGTCCAGGAGGCCGCCGAGTTCGCGGGGGCCCGCAAGCCGGTCATGGTCATCGAGGAGCCGATGGCCGCCGCGATCGGCTCCGGCCTGCCGATCCACGAGCCGGCCGGGAACATGATCGTCGACATCGGCGGCGGCACGACCGAGGTCGCGGTCATCTCCCTCGGTGGGATCGTCACCAGTGAATCCAGCCGCGTCGCCGGCGACGAGTTCGACGAGGCGATCATGTCGTTCATGAAGCGCGAGTACTCGCTGGCGCTCGGCGAACGCACCGCGGAGGACGTGAAGCTCCACCTGGCGAGCGCCTACCCGCTCGAAGAGGAGTTCTACGCCGAAGTCCGAGGCCGAGACCTCGTCACCGGCCTGCCGCGCACCATCACCGTCTCCACCCAAGAGATGCGCGAGGCCATCGAGGAGCCCGTCGCCGCGATCGTCGACGCGATCAAGGTGACCCTCGACAAGACACCACCCGAGCTCGCCGCCGACGTCATGGAGCGCGGCATCATGCTCGCCGGTGGCGGATCGCTGCTGCTCGGCCTCGACGCCGCCGTGCAAGCCGAGACCGGCATGCCGGTCCGGCGAGCCAAGAACGCGTTGTTCTCGGTCGTCCTCGGCTCCGGCCAGTGTCTCGAGCAGTTCGACGTGCTCCGACAGGTGCTGATCAGCGGTCCCGAAGACTGAACCGGGCCCCTCCGGCTCTGAGAGGCGCTCATGGAGGTCTATCGAAGAGACACGCGAGGTCGGTCCCTCCTGTTGATGCTCGTTGTCACCTCGCTCGTCCTCGTCACCCTCGACTCCGGCAACAACGGTCTCGTGAACACGTTGCGAGCCCAAGCCCACAACGTGATCTCACCGATCCAATCGCTCGTCGACGATGCCTTCTCCCCGCTACGCAACGTCAGCAACGGAATCACGAAGTACAGCGCGGTGCGAGACGAGAACGCCCGCCTGAGACGCCAGATCGCCGACCTGCACGGCCAGCAGCTCCGGAGCCGCGGGGTGGGCTCTGCCGTCGGCCAGCTCGAGAAGCTGCTCGACCTCCCGACCGTCCAGGGAGTGACGGGCATCGCGGCCCGCGTCACCGGCGGATCACCCGGCAACTTCGACCGGACCGTCCAGATCAACAAGGGCAGCTCGAAGGGGATCAAAGTCGGGTACCCGGTCGTCACCGGCGACGGTCTCGTCGGGAAAGTCACCCAGGTGTCGAGCGGTCAAGCCACTGTCACCCTCATCGACAGCCCGACGATCGGGGTCGGGGTCCGACTCGAGACCAGCAGCGCGAACG
>DAIPLE010000153.1:0-5675 GCA_036769425.1 Actinomycetota bacterium | reverse complement strand
GCTCAACGCCGTCACCTACGTGCTGGTCCTCGTCGCGCTGTTGGCGATCCATCCGCGAACCGTGGCCCGGGACGAGATGGCGGGTCGGGTCCGGGACCATTTCCGCGAGGCCGTGCGGTACGTGCGAGCCCGGCGGGCCTTGCTCTTCCCGGTCATAACGATCACCGCGGTGTCGTTCTTCGCCAGCTCGGTGGTGCAGCTGGCACCCGCGTTCGCGAAGGAGTTCTCGGTCGGCCGTGGCGCGTACGGCCTGCTGGTCGCCATGTTCGGGGGCGGAGCGATCCTCGGCTCGGTCGTCGTTGGGGGCTGGGGCAACCGGACTCGCCGCTCAGTCGTTGCCCTGTTTGGCATCTTCCTCCTCGTAGCCGGGCAGATCCTCCTCGCGGTGGCGCCGAGCTACGCCCTGGGCCTCTCCGGCATGTTCACGATGGGCGCGGCGTACCTGCTGATCGCGACCGCGCTGAACACCTCGATCCAGGGGCGGGTCGACGAGACACATCGCGGGCGGGCCATGTCGATCTATCTCATGGGACTGCTCGCCGGTGTCCCGCTCGGCGCGCTGCTCCAAGGCAAGCTGGCGTCGATCATCGGGCTGCGTGAGACGGTGTTTGGCGCGGCGGTCCTGCTCGGAGTGCTCGCCGTCGCGGTCGCTCTGACACGCGATGGGTTCCGTCCCCTTGACGAGGAGATCCACGACGAGCCGGGAACCGATCTGCTCCTCAACGCCCCGCCGTCGATCGCCAGCGCTGACTGACCACGACTCGAAGGAACGAACATGGGTGACCGGTTGCAGGAGAAGGTCGCGCTCGTGACCGGCGCCGCGTCGGGTATCGGCGCGGCGTGCGTCGCGCGCTTCGCGGCGGAGGGTGCGGCCGTCGCGGGTCTCGATCTGCAGGACCAGCCGGCCGACTCGGCTGCCGCCGGCTGGTGGACGGCCGACGTACGGGACGAAGCGACGGTCGAGCGGACCGTTGGTGAGGTCACCGATCAGCTCGGTCACATCGACGTGCTGGTGAACGCGGCCGGGGTGTTGAGTATCGGCGCTGCCGACGAGATGGACCGCGACGAGTGGGACCGGGTGCTCGGGATCAACCTGACCGGCACCTGGCTGGTCTCGAAGCACGTGGTGCGCCGGATGGTTGCGCAACGCTCGGGGAGCATCGTGAACCTCGCCAGCATCGAAGGGCTAATCGGGTTCTCGGGCCAGACGGCCTACAACGTCTCCAAGGGCGGCGTGGTGCTGCTCACGCGCAACATGGCGACCGACTTCGGTCCGTCGGGCGTGCGCATCAACTGCCTCTGCCCGGGTCTCATCGACACGCCGCTGACCGAGATCCTCCACGACCCGGGCCTGGCGAAGGTCCGGGAGCGGTTCGTCGAGTGGCACACCCTCGGCCGGGCCGGTCGCCCCGAGGAGGTCGCGGCCGCCGCCTTGTTCCTCGCCTCCGATGACGCCTCGTTCGTGCACGGCGAGGCACTGACCGTCGACGGGGGACTCACCGCCGGTCGACGGTTCCTCGGCCCTGGTGAGGAGCTCTGAACGTGGCGCCCGCCCCGATATGAGCGCCCCCGCGTTCCAAGTCGACACGCACGTTCATGTGATCGCCGACGATCAGGACCGCTACCCGCTCAACCCGAGCGGGGTCACCGGCGCCTGGTACCGCGAGGACCCCTGCTCGATCGAGCGGCTCGTTGGCCTCATGGACGTCGCCGGGGTCGACGCCGCGGTCCTGGTCCAGGGCATCAGCGCGTACCGCTTCGACAACCGATACACCCTCGACGCGGCCGCCCAGCGCCCGGAGCGGTGCACCAGTGTGGTGTGCGTCGACCTGGGAGGACCAGACCCGGCCTCGGAGGTCACCGCGCTCCTCGATGGTGGCGCTGGCGGGTTGCGCTGGGTCGCGCTCCACGACGGCGGCGTCGAGGAGCCGCGAGCGGTCTGGGGCGTCGTCGCCGACCGCCGGAGCCCCGTCGTCGTCACCGTGCTCGACCGGCACCTCCCGGGGTTGGCCGACGCGTTGCCGCGGCTACCCGAAGTGCCGCTTGCGCTCGACCACTGCGGCTTCGCCGACTTCTCGCACGGCCTGCCGGAGGCGCTGACGGCGCTCGCGGCGTTCCCCACGGTCCATCTCAAGGTGTCGACGATCGCTCTCGACGCCGCCGGCGAGCACGGTGACGTGCGCGACTTCCTGTCCGATCTCACCGCCTGCTTCGGCGCCACCCGGCTGATGTGGGGATCGGACTACAGCCAGACCCACGACCGTCCGTATCCCGCCCTCGCGGACTACGCCCGGTTCGCCTCGTCGAAGCTCGGTGACGACGACCGGGCCTGGTTCCTCGGCCGGACCGCCTGCACGGTGTGGCCGGAGCTGCGGTGAACGCTGCTCGAACGCCGCTTCGGCATCCTCGGGAAGAGCCGCGGCGTGGCACGATCGCCCACGCAGCGTTGACGCCGCGTTCCACGGTCGCCGGTCCCGCTGCCGTCCCGCGCCTCGAGGGGAGAACCGGTGAGCGATGACGGCCTCCTGGCCGACCAGCGCGCGTTCTATCGACGGCGAGCACCCGAGTACGACGAGTGGTGGCAGCGTCGGGGCCGCTATGACCACGGGCCCGACGAGGCTCGCGACTGGCACGCCCAGGTCGACCAGATCCGCACCGCGCTGGTCGAGTTCGATCCCAGCGGTGACGTGTTGGAGCTGGCGGGCGGAACCGGCTGGTGGACGCGGTCCCTCGCCGAGACCGCCGACAGCCTGACCGTCGTCGATGCCTCCCCCGAGGCGCTTGAGCTCAACCGGGAACGGGTCGCTCGTCCCGAGGTGCGGTACCTGGTCGCGGACCTGTTCACCTGGCGACCGGAGCGTGCCTACGACGTGGTGTTCTTCTCCTTCTGGCTCTCTCATGTGCCTCGAGCCCGGTTCCAGACGTTTTGGACATTCGTGGCCTCGTGCCTGAACCCCGGCGGACGCGTGTTCTTCATCGACAACCGCCACGATCCGACGTTGACCCGCCCCGATCCCTATGTCTTCGGCGAGGAAGGCGACGTTCAGCTTCGACAGCTCAACGATGGTTCTGAGCACCGCGTCGTCAAGGTCTTCTACGAGCCGTCAGAGCTTGCCGATCTCCTCTCGGACCAAGATTGGCAAGCCGAGGTCTTCGCCACTCGCTGGTTCATCTACGGCACCGCACACGTCCGGTAGGTCGACTTCCAGCGGCTTCGCGAACCGTCGCCGTGTGTGGTCGCGGCTACCCGGCGGAGACAGCCTGGCGCGCGGCCCGTAGTGCGATCAGCGATGGGAAGCCGACCCCGAGGGTCTGGAGGGCCCACCGGGGCGCGCTGGTCGTGAACCCGGCCCGCCGCGCTGCGCTGTAGCTGTAGAGGGCCTCACCGACGTGGATGGCGACGGCTGCGTGGAACAGCCGTTGGAGGGCCGGTCGGCCGGTGGCGGCGGCGAGCACCCCGGTCACGACGATGCCGCCGGTGTTCGTCAGCCACCAGCGACGATCGACGGGCACGAAGATGTCGTCGGCGGTCATGCCGGTGCGAACAAGGGCGCGGTGACCTGGCCGTCGACGCCGTCGAACGTGATCGGCTGGAAGGTCACCTGGAGCGGCATCTCGAAGGTCAGGGTATCGACGTCGCAGTCGACGACGCGGGTGGCGAGCCGAACGGCGGGGTCGTCGTCGAGCGCGACGAGCGCCGGGACGAACGGCACCAGGTCGGCGAACTGGGGGAGAAAGGCGTGGGTGACGACGACCCACGAGAAGAGGGTGCCCCGGCCGCTCATCGTCACCCACTGAAACGACGTGCCCTCACAGAACCGGCATCGCTCCCTCGGGTACCAACAGGACCGCCCGCACTGGTCACATCGCGGGATGCGCACCTCGTGGCGGGCGGCGCCGGCCCAGAACTCGCGGGTGGGCTCCCAGGTGGTGTCGGGGAGCGGGAAGTCGGGTCGCATCGTCGAGGTTCTAGCCGCGGCGCAGCACGAGCGTCGCGGCCTGAGGGCCGGTGTAGCCGCCGTACACCCCGAACGTGGCGTCGGGCACCTGGGCCGCAGCCTCGCCGCGCAGCTGGCGGACGACCTCGACGACATGGGCGATGCCGAGCACGTACGCGTGCGACAGCAGCCCACCATGGGTGTTGGTCGGGAGCTTCCCGGAGTCGAAATGGAGGGTGTCGCCGGCGACGAACGCACCGCCGGCCCCCTTGTCGCAGAAGCCGCTGTCCTCGATCTGCATGATGGTATGGATCGTGAACGGGTCGTAACACGTGTACACGTCGACGTCCGACGGCGCGATGCCCGCCATGCGGAACGCCGCGGGCGCGGCGAACACCTGCGGTGTGGAGGTGAACGCCGGCTGCTCGGCCCAGTGGGTGCCGGTCACCGAGTTCCCGAGTCCGACGCCGGCGACCTCGACGAGTGGCGTTCGCAGGTCTCGGGCCCGGTCGGTCGTCGTCATGAGGTACGCCGCGCCGCCATCGGAGATCAGGCAGCAGTCCTCCTTGCGGAACGGCGCCACGATCGGCGGCGAGGCCAGGTACTGCTCCATCGTGAGCGGGCGGTCGTGCATCACCGCCCCCGGAGTCAGGTTGGCGTGACGGCGACAGGCCGTCGCGACCGCGCCCAGCTGCTCTTGGGTGGTCCCGAACTCGTGCATGTGACGGCGGGCCACGGTCGCGAAGTACACCGGCTGGGGAAACCAGCCGAAGGGGATCTCGAGGTTCTGCTTGAACCCCTCGTGGGCGTGCGATTCGCCAGGCCCGGCGACCATCTGGGAGCGCTGGGTCGCCCACGCCACCCCGAACGTGTTGAGGATGGTGTGCGCAGCACCGTCACGAAGCGCCCGCGCCGCCTCGTACGGGGCGGTGGCGGCCCAGCGCATGCCCCCTCCCGCCCGCGATTCCCACATGTCGTGGCTGGTACCGAAGTGCTCGTGGAAGGCAGCGACGTCGAACTGCTCGGGGAGCGGGATGTACATGAGCCCGTCGACGTCGGTCGGTTCGAGACCGGCGTCGGCCAGGGCACGCTCCACCGCCTGACCCACGATCTCCTTCGTCGTGCGGCCCGACGCCTTGGAGTGGTCGGCTTCGCCGATGCCGCAGATCGCGACCTCGCCCCGCACATCTTCGAAGTCCGTCGCCCAGCCCCAGTCGGTCGCCGGCGCCGCCATCAGGTCCCCACCGGGCGGTCGCCGATGACGCCGTCATCGCGCAGCGCGGCGAGCTCATCGCCACTGAGGCCGAGCATCCCGCCGAGGATCTCATCGTTGTGCTGGCCCAGGGTGGGCGCGGGCCCGCGCATCCAACCGCCCGTGCGACCGCGGAACTGGAAGGGCAGCATCGGCAGGGGATGCGAGCCCGTAACGGGGTGATCCTCCACCTCGAAGAAGCCACGGTGGTTGAGCTGCGGATTGTGCGCGATGTCGCGGGCGTCGACCACGTGCGAGGCCGGGATCCCGATCGACGCGAACCGCTCCGCCGTCGCCCGAGCATCCCGGCTGGCACACCACGCGGTGAGCTCCTCATCCAGCAGGTCGTGCGCCGCTCGCCGGCCGGCATCGGTCGAGAGCGCAGGGTCGCGCGCCCAGGCGGGATCTCCGAGCGCCGCTCGCAGCGCGTCCCACTGCGCGTCGGTGACGATCGCCAGCGCCAGCCACTCTTCGTCGCCGGCGGC
>DAIPLE010000021.1:0-16389 GCA_036769425.1 Actinomycetota bacterium | reverse complement strand
TCCGTCGTGGACCCGTACGTGGACTCGTACACCGCGGGCCGAACGCCGAACCCGTGCGTCGAGTGCAACCGCACGATCAAGTTCGGCCGTGCGCTTGAGCGTGCCCGGACCCTCGGCTTCGATGTGGTCGCGACCGGTCATCACGCGCGCGTGGAGCGAGACCCGGGAGGCGTCTATCGGCTTCGACGCGGGGTGGACCCCGCGAAGGACCAATCGTATGTTCTGTACATGCTCGGTCAGCACGAGCTGGCGACCGTCTTGCTACCAATCGGCGAGCTGACGAAGGCGCAGGTTCGGAACCGAGCACGTGAGCTCGGGCTGCGAACGGCCGAGAAGCCAGACAGCATGGACGTCTGCTTCGTGGGTCGACGAGAGCGGGCTCGCTTCGTCAATGCCCGGAGCCCCGGGCGTCCGGGCGAGTTTGTCGACACCCGTGGCCAGGTCGTCGGCCACCACGACGGTGTCGCGAACTTCACGATCGGCCAACGGCGGGGACTCGGCGTCCCGGTCGGCGAGCCGCGCTACGTCGTGGATCTCGATGCACGGCGAGCAGCGGTGACGATCGGCTCTCGGGACGAGCTCCTGCGCGACGCGATCACGGTACGGGACGTGCGTTTCGTCGCCGAGTCGCCGGGCGACAGACCACTCACGGTCCAGACTCGCGCTCATGGCGGACCCGTACCTGGGCGCCTGGTGGGTGCGTGCGTGTATCTCGACACCCCGACCCCCCGAGTCGCGCCGGGCCAGGTGGTGGCGTTCTACGACGGCGACCTGCTCCTCGGCGGGGGGCTGGCCGCGTAACCGACAGCCCGAGCTCGGAGGCGCTACGGGCTGCGAGGAGTAGCTCGGCGAACGGCTCCACTGCGAGTCTCGCCGGAGACGCGTCGCTCGGCCGCGTCAACGAGCGCTTCCTTGCGGCGCGACACCGCGATGACGAGCCCCGGGGCGTCGACGGTGTCGCCGCCGCGGCGGGCTCGAACGGCGCGAGTGAGCTCGGCGGGTTCGTCGAATCGGAGAAGCACCGAGCCCAGGGTTGCGCCGAGCCGCAGGTCGAGCGCGTCGCCGGGAGGTTCGTCGGTGTTGAAGGCTCGCAAGGCGCGGACATGCTCGCGTGGGAAGAGCACGTTGTCGGCCAGCGCCATGGGATCGACGACGACCACCCCAGCAGGCACCAGGACGAGCCAGCGGCGGGAGAGTCCGTGCAGGGCCCGAGCGGCGAGAGCCGCGACCGGGACGCCGAGCACCAACGCGATGGCCCCCCAGAGCACCCGGCCGTCGGCGAGGAGGAGGGGCCCCGCCACGGCACCCCCGACGGCGAGCAGCCGCGCGGCGGGGAGCGGACCGAGGAACAAGGCCGGGGGGGTTCGGAGCGGGTATCGGCGCTCGTCGCCGTAGGCGACCGCGTTCGCAGCTGCGATCGCGATCTCACCGCCGGCGGCCAACGCGGCTGCGATGAGCGTCGCGGTGACTGCTCCCACGCGGGCGAGAGGTGACGCGATGCCACCGATCGCGATCGCCGCTGCGACGATCACTGCCGCGGGTGCGATCGCCCGGAGCGCGGTGAGGGCCACCGGCCGCGGAGCGAACGTCGCGAGGAGGCCGGCGGCCCACGCCGTCCAGCACAGGACGGCAGCGACGATTCGGGGCCCGTCGCTCCAGTGGTGCAGTCCAGCCGACAGCGCGGGCCCGGCGGTGATCGGCAGCGTGACCCACGCCACTCGCAGCAGCCAGGTTCGCATCACGCCAGTCTCGCGGGCCGGGGCACCACGGTCTCGGCGAACCCGATCGGCCCGCAAGTGTTTGCGGTCGCTGTCGGTAACCTGCGAGTGATGGCCGAGCCCGTCCCCGACACCGCGGCGACGCGCGCCGCCGAGCTACGGCGCGAGCTCACGGAGCACAACGAACGCTATTTCGTGCTCGACGATCCGGTGATCTCCGACGCCGAGTTCGACGACCGGATGCGCGAGCTGCGGAGCCTCGAGGCTTCCTATCCCGCGCTTGCGACGCCGGACTCGCCGACCCAGCGCCCCGGCGGGGCGCCCTCAGCCACGTTCGCGGCTGTTACGCACGTTGTCCCGATGCTGTCACTCGACAACGCGTTCACCGACTCGGAGCTCCAGGCTTGGCACACGCGGGCTGCTCGGCTGGTCACCGATCCGATCGTGTTCGTGGGCGAGCCGAAGCTGGATGGGCTCGCGATCTCGCTCCTCTACGAGGATGGCCGCCTGGTGCGGGCCGCGACCCGCGGCGACGGCGTAACCGGTGAGGACGTCACGGCGAACGTCGCCACGATCGAGGCGGTGCCACACCGTCTCGTCGGCGGCTCTCAGCCTCGCCGGATGGAGGTGCGGGGTGAGGTCTTCATGCCCCTCGCGGCGTTCGAGGGCCTCAACCGGCGTCAGGCCGATGCGGGTGATCGCCTATTCGCGAACCCGCGGAACGCCGCGGCGGGAAGCCTTCGCCAGAAGGACCCGCGCGTCACCGCGTCGCGGGCGCTCGACTTCTTCGCCTATCAGCTTGGCGTCCAAGAGGGTGGACCAACGCTGCGGTCGCATCACGAGACGTTGGGCTGGCTCCGAGAGGTCGGCGTCCCGGTGAATCCGCACATTGAGGTTCTGACCGACATCGAGAAGGTGGTCGAGTTCGCCGAGCGGATGCTCGAGCAACGCCATGCCCTGGGCTACGAGATCGACGGGGCGGTGGTGAAAATCGACAACCTGGCCCAGCGGGCGGAGATGGGCTCGACGAGCCGCGCTCCCCGGTGGGCGATCGCGTTCAAGTTTCCTCCGGAGGAGAAGACGACCCGTCTGAACGGGATCATGGTGAGCATCGGTCGGACCGGTCGGGCGACGCCGTTCGCGCTGCTCGAGCCGGTGTTCGTCGGGGGCTCGACCGTCGGGCTCGCCACGCTGCACAACGAGGACGAGGTCGCCCGCAAGGACGTTCGCCCCGGTGACACGGTGACCGTGCGCAAGGCCGGCGACGTGATCCCCGAGGTCGTCGGACCGGTCCTCGGCCTCCGCCGGCGCGGTTTGCGTCGATGGAAGTTTCCGGACAACTGCCCCGCGTGTGGTGCCCCGCTGGTCCGCCTGCCCGGTGAGGCCGATCGCCACTGCGTGAATCTCGAGTGTCCCGAGCAGCGGGTTCAGCGGATTGTCTTCTTCGCCGGCCGCGGCGCGATGGACATCGAAGGGCTCGGCGAAGAGCGCGTCCGCCAGTTCGTCGATGCCGGCCTCCTCGCGGATGCCGCTGACATCTACGCGTTGACGGTGGAGCGCCTGGTACCCCTGGAACGCATCGGCCAGAAGTCGGCCGAGAATCTCGTGGCGTCGATCGAACAGTCGAAGTCGCGTGGGCTGGCCCGCGTGCTGGTGGGCCTGGGGATCCGGCACCTGGGTCCGACCGCGGCGCAGGCGGTGGCCCGCTCCCTGGGCGACCTCGGACGCGTGGAGCGCGCCTCGGTCGCCGAGCTGACTGCGGTCGATGGGGTGGGCCCGGTGATCGCCGAGAGCGTCGCCCGGTTCTTCGCCATCCAGGGGAATCGGGAGGTTGTCAAGAAGCTGCGACGGGCTGGCGTCGACCTGAGCGCGCCGAGCGGGACGGCCGACCTCCTAGAGGGTGAAGCGACCCTGGTGGGCCGGTCGCTCGTCATCACCGGTGCCCTGGAGCGCTTCACGCGCGAGGAGGCCCAGGCGGCCATCGAGGCCCGCGGTGGGAAGGTGACGTCAAGCGTGTCGAAGAAGACCAGCTGGGTGATTGTGGGCGAGAGCCCAGGCTCGAAGCTGGTCAAGGCGGAGAGCCTCGGCGTCCCCACGCTCGACGAGGACGGTTTCGTGCAACTCTTAGAGCACGGCCCACCCGAAGAAGGAGCTCCCTGATGGTCGACAAGTCCAAAGTCGGACTGACCGACGAGCCAGCGACGATGCCGCTCGAGCGCGGCAAGATCCGCGAATTCGCTAAGGCCTGCCAGAGTGCCGGCTCGGCTTACGTCGACGACCCGACGCCCCCGGTACCGCCAACGTTCCTGACCACGGTGAACTTCTGGATGGGCTCGGGCACGTCACCGCTCGCTCAGCTGGACATCGACCTTCGGCGCCTGCTGCACGGCGGCCAGGAGTACGTCTTCCATGGGCCGCCACCCCGAGCCGGCACCGACCTGACGTTCCAGACCCGAGTCGACAAGATCTACGAGAAGGAAGGCAAACGCGGCGGCACGATGACGTTCGTCGAGACCGTCACCGAGTTTCGCGACCCCGAAGGCCGTCTCGTCGCCGAGGCGCGTTCGACCGCGATCGAGACCGGCCAAGCACCGACGAAAGGATCCTGAGATGGGCGTCACGTGGGATCAGCTCCAAGAAGGCGCCGCCGCACCGCGACGCGAGTTTGGGCCGCTCACCCGCACCGACTTCGTCCGCTATCAGGGCGCATCGGGCGACTTCAACCCCATCCATCACGACGAGGAGTTCGCGAAGTCCGCGGGGTTCCCGACGGTGTTTTCGGTGGGAATGCTGCAGGCCGGGATCCTCGGCTGCTACTGCACCGAGTGGCTGGGAGCCGAGAACGTCCGGCGGTTCGCGGTCCAGTTCCGCGAGCAGGTCTGGCCCGGCGACCATCTCGCCTGTGAGGCGACGGTCCGCCGCCGCTACGAAGAAGATGGCGAACGGCGCGTCGACCTCGACCTCGTCGTCACCCGCCAGGAGAGCGGTGGAGCGGCGATCAAGGGTGAGGCGACGTTCGCGGTGCTGTGAATTCGACCGGGTTCATGACCGCCCGGTGAGAGCCCAAGTTCTCCACGCGCCGAGCCCGGCGGAGCAGCGTCCACTCGTGCTCGAGGACCGGCCGGCTCCCGTCCCCGCGGCCGGCGAAGCCCGCGTTCGGGTGCACGCCTGCGGATGCTGTCGGACCGACCTGCACGTCGTGGA
This sequence comes from Actinomycetota bacterium, assembly GCA_036769425.1. Lineage (GTDB taxonomy): Bacteria > Actinomycetota > Acidimicrobiia > IMCC26256 > PALSA-555 > PALSA-555. Next base: position 11,467 of record DAIPLE010000021.1, on the reverse strand, counting down.
GGGCGATCTCGAGCTGCCGGTGCTGCCGATCGTTCCCGGGCATCAGGTTGTCGGCACCGTCGACGCGCTCGGAGCGGGCTGCACGCGGCTGAGCATTGGAGACCGAGTGGGCGTGGCCTGGCTGCACGAGACGTGCGGTGTGTGTCAGTTCTGCCGGCGCGGCGAGGAGAACCTCTGCGAACGGGCACGTTTCACCGGTTGGACCGCCGACGGAGGGTACGCCGACTGGCTGTGCGTGCCGGAGGGCTTCGCGGTCCAGGTCCCGGCCGAGCTCACGGACCTCGAAGCCGCCCCGCTCCTCTGCGCCGGCGTGATCGGGTACCGCGCGGTACGGCGCGCCGAGGTCGAGCCCGGCGAGCGCGTCGGGCTCATGGGCTTCGGCTCCTCCGCCCATCTCGTCTTGCAGCTCCTCGCCTATTGGGGATGCGACACCGTGGTCCTGACCCGCGGTGCACGGCATCGTGAGTTGGCTCGCGAGCTGGGTGCCTCTTGGGTTGGTGACGCCGCGGAGCTGCCGCCGGTTCCGTGCGACCGGGTCGTGGTGTTCGCCCCGGCGGGTGAGCTGGTGCCGGTCGCGTTGCAGCTCGTCCGCCCGGGCGGGGTGGTCAGCTTGGCGGGCATCCATATGTCACCAATCCCGACGTTCGACTACTCGTTGTTGTGGCGCGAGCGGACGTTGCGGTCGGTGGCGAACATGACGAGGCGCGACGCGGACGAGTTCATGGCGCTCGCGGCGCAGGCCACCATCCGGGCCGAAGTCGAGAGCTATGCGCTGGAGGACGCGGCCGAGGCGCTGATCGCGATTGCCGAAGACCAGGTCCGAGGCGCCGCGGTCCTGGCGGTGTCGTAGCGCTCAGGCGCCGACCCGGAAGGTCCAGGCGAACGCGGCGGGATGCGCCGGTCGGGCTTTGCCCTGGAGCCAGTACTTCACGACGAGGGTGTGCGTTCCCGGCGGGAACTGGCGCAGATCCTTGCCGGCGCCGGGCCGGAAGCTGATTTCGCCGAGTTCGGGGACGCGGTCGGTCTGGTCTTCCGGGATCTCTTGGCCATCCAAGACGAGGACGCCAGTGAGGCTGGTGCGCACCTGCGCGGTCACCGTGTCTTGGGGCCGGATGAGCTCGCCTGGTCTCGGCTGCAGACTCACAATGTCGATCGGGAGCCCGGTGCTGCTCTCTCGGGAGGTGTCGGATTTCGCGAGGACGAAGACGCCGAGGTTGACCACGGCGATCAACCCGAGCACCACGATCGCGATCCGACCCGGGTGTTTGAACAGCGGTGGTCGCGCGCGTTTGCCACCGGTGACCAATGCGGGTGGGTTCGACGTGCTCGACACCACGGGCGAGGGTACCGGCGCCGTCACAGGGCGAGAGCATCGCGGCCGCATGCCGCAAGATCCGGCGAGGTGGCTCGTAGCCTGGCGTGGTGGCTCGCAGCGCCGTCGCCGACCAGGTCGGGCGCGTCCTCGTGGACCGATACCGGCTGCTGGCTCCGATCGGCGTGGGCGCGAGTGGGCGGGTCTACCTCGCCGACGACGTGCGGCTCCGCCGTCGGGTCGCAGTCAAGGTGCTCCAACCGGGCCTCGCCGACGACGCCGGGTTCGTCAGGCGGTTCCGGTCCGAAGCGCAGCTCGCGGCGTCGCTGCACCACCCGAACGTCATGGCGGTGTACGACTGGGGCCAAGACGACGGCGTGGCGTTCATGGTCGTCGAGCTGCTGCGAGGAGGGTCGCTGCGGGCCCTGCTCGACACGGGCACCCTCCTCACCCCGGCGCAGAGCCTGCAGGTCGGGGGACAGGTGGCAGTGGCCCTCCAGTACGCGCACGCCCGAGGGCTCGTTCATCGAGACATCAAGCCGGCGAACCTGCTCTTCGACGAGCATGGCGTCGTCCGGGTCGGCGACTTCGGGTTGGCGCGCGCGCTCGCTGAGGCCGCCTGGACCGAGCCGGTAGGCGCCCTGGTGGGCACCGCCCGCTACGCGGCGCCCGAGCAGGGCGGCGCGGTACCGCCCGACGCCCGAGCCGACCTGTATTCGCTGGCCGTCGTCTTGGTCGAGGCGTGCACGGGAGAGGTGCCCGTGGTCGCCGACACGCCGATCGGGACGCTCGCGGCACGTACGGTCCGGGGGATCGTCGCGCCGCCCGAGCTCGGCGCGCTCGGCGCGGTCATCGAGCGGGCGGGTCGCCCCCAGCGCACGGAGCGGTACCCCGACGCGGCGACCATGGGCGCGGCGTTGTCCGACGCGGCCCGTCGCTTCCCGCCCCCCGATCCGCTGCCGCTCGCCGGCCTCGGTGAGGAAGCCCTGGACGCCGATCCGACGCGCCTCGGTGCGACGGCGCTCACCAGCCCGGCGCTTCGCCGTGAGACGAACGGCACGGTCGATGACGCTGAGCGTCTCGCCGTTCAGGTGCATGTCCCGCCGGGGCGGCGCACCAGCATCGTGCCGTACGCGGTGGGGGCGGCCATCGTGGCGGCGATTGTGGTCGTCGCGGCGTTGTTGCTGAGTGGGGGGTCGTCCGGGACGGCGGCAGCACCGACGCTGATCGGTCGACTCGAGCCGACGGCGGGGACGGACGCGACCAACGCGGGCGTGCTCATGAAGGTGGTGGAGCGCCGTCGGGCCGACGATCCGTCCGGCCTGGTGATCCAGCAGACGCCGATGCCGGGTTCGTTCCTCGGAAACGGCGGGGAGATCGATGTCGTCGTCTCGCGTGGGCCGCCGCCGGTGCCGGTACCGGTCGTGGCTCAGAGATCCGTGACCGACGCGCAGACGATCCTGACCCAAGCCGGTTTCGTGACGACGATCGACCGTCGCTATGACGAGACCATCCCGAAGGACGTGGTGATCTCCAGCGACCCGCCGGGCGCGGGCCTCGCGACGCCCGAATCGACGGTGAAGCTCATCGTTAGCAACGGGCCGGCCCCGGTCCAGATCCCCGACGTGTCCGGTCACAGCCCCGCCGATGCGTCGCAGATCCTCTCGGCGAAGCACCTGACCCCCGCGGCTCGCAACGCGTTCAGCGACACGGTGCCGGTGGGGCAGGTCATCGGCACCGACCCGCCCAGCGGCACCCAGGTCCCCCGCGACTCCACGGTCGCGGTGCTCGTCAGCCAGGGGCCCCAGATGGTGGCGGTCCCCAACGAGTTGGGCCAGAGCGTCGACACCGCCAGCCAGGACCTCCGGGCCGCGGGGCTAGTCCCGAACGTCCAGAACTTCGGGCCCGGGGGACGGGTCCGAGCCCAGGACCCGCCGGCCGGGACCATGGTCAAAAAGGGTGCCAGCGTCACGCTGTTCCTCTGATCGTCGGCGTCGCGAGCGGGTCCGGCGATGGCTCTTCGGCCGACCCGGGTCCCGTTGCGTACGATCCCTCGGGTTCTGATCGAGGAGAGAAACGCCGATGGGCACACTGGACGGACGGATCACGATCATCACCGGCGCCGGACGCGGCATCGGGCGCGAACACGCCCTGTATTTCGCGTCGCAGGGCGCGAAGGTCGTCGTCAACGACCTTGGTGGTGATATCCACGGTGACGGCGCCGATCGAGCGCCGGCCCAGCAGGTCGTCGACGAGATCGTCGCCATGGGCGGCGAAGCGGTGGCGAACACCGACAGCGTCGCCGACTTCGAAGGCGCGAAGCGACTGGTGGACACGGCGGTCGAGACGTTCGGGGATCTGCATGTCCTCGTCAACAACGCGGGCATCCTCCGGGACCGCGTGCTCGTCAACATGACCGAGCAGGAATGGGACGCGGTCATCGCGGTGCACCTCAAAGGCCACTTCTGCCCGACGCGCCACGCAGCGGTCTACTGGCGCGAGCAGGCCAAGGCCGGCAAGGAAGTACGGGCGTCGATCGTGCATACGTCGTCCACGTCGGGAGTGCTGGGCAACGCGGGTCAGACCAACTACGGCGCGGCGAAGGCGGGCATCGCGGCGTTCTCGACCATCTGCGCGATGGAGCTCGGCCGTTACGGCGTCCGGTCCAACGCGATCACGCCCATGGCCCGAACCCGGCTGACCGAGCAGACTCCCGGCCTCGAGGACGTTGTGAAGGCGCCGACCGACGCGGCCAAGTTCGACGCCTGGGATCCGGCGAACATCTCGCCGATGATCGCCTATCTCGGCACCGCCGACTGTCCCTTCACCGGTGAGACGTTCTTCGTGCAGGGCGACGTCGTAGCGCGGTACCAGCCGTACGTCCTCGCCGAGGTGATCTCGAACAACGGGATCCGATGGACTGTCGAACGCCTGATCGAAGAGGGCCCGAAGCTCGCTCCCGGCGATGACCGCCGGGGTGGGCCCGGGGAGTTGGCGCGCGCCGCTCGCTGACGGGTCGATCCACCCCGCGGTTTCGTCCGGCGGCTACTCGGTGATTCCCTGGATGGCCGCCTGGAGCGCGGTGGCGCCGCCCGGCGCCGCGCCACTGGCCTGCGCGGCCATGAGCTTCGCCATGTCGCCTTGGATCTTCACCTTGCCCGACATGAACGCCTGCATCCCGGCCGCCGGGTCACCCGACACGAAGACCTCCTTGGCGGTCCCGTAGTCGGTGGTCAGCTGCAGGTCAGCGCCGTCGGCGTGCCCGATTCCCCAGTGGCCCCGTCCCTGCTTCGCGCCCATGTGCATATGACGCTCGGCCCCGAACGGCGTGTCCGTCACGGTCAGGTTCATCAGGATGTCGGTGCTGCCGGACGCCTCGGCACCGTGCTCCTCCACCAACTGGTCGATGATCGCGAACCACTCGTCGGAGAGGAACTGATACTTCGCCACGACGTCCTCCGTGATCTCGGTCGGCAGATCGTAGCCCCGACCTTCGGTTGGTGATCCGGTCGTTCCCGTAGACTCGCGGCACCATGTCGGAACGGATCACACGGTCGGACGTCGAGCATGTGGCCCGACTGGCGCGGCTCGCGTTGACCGACGACGAGATCACGCGGTTCACCGACGAGCTCGGCCACATCCTCGAGCACGCCGCGGATCTCGCGACCCTCGACCTCGACGGCGTCGAACCGACGGCGCATCCCCTGCCGCTCACCAACGTCATGCGTCCAGACGAGATCCGCCCGCCGTTGCCGCGCGACGAAGTGCTCGCCGAGGCCCCCTCGGTCGAGGACGGCCGCTTTCGGGTTCCCCGCATCCTCGACGCCCCGTGACCGCCGTCGACATCGCCGGTTCCGTCCGGTCAGGCCAGCGCGCGGCCCGCGACGTCGTCGAGGAGCACCTCACCCGCACCGAGCAACGCGAAGCCGAGATCCACGCGTTCACGCTGGTCCTCGCCGACGAGGCCCGGCGTGCCGCTGACGACATCGACGCCACCGTCGCCCGGGGCGACGACCCCGGGCCGCTCGCCGGCGTCCCGATCGCAGTGAAGGACAACCTCTGTACCCGTGGGACGCCGACCACCTGCGGTTCGAGGATCCTCGAAGGGTGGCGCCCGCCGTATACCGCGACGTGCGTCGAGCGGATCCTCGCCGCCGGGGGCATCGTCGTCGGCAAGGCGAACTGCGACGAGTTCGCGATGGGTTCCTCGACCGAGAACTCCGCCTTCGGTCCGACGCGCAATCCGCACGATCCGACCCGCGTGCCGGGCGGGTCGAGCGGCGGTTCGGCCGCGGCGGTGGCGTCGGGCTTCGCGGCCCTCGCGCTCGGATCCGACACCGGCGGCTCGATCCGCCAGCCGGCCGCGCTGTGCGGCGTCGTCGGCGTCAAGCCGACGTACGGCCTCGTGTCGCGGTACGGGCTGATCGCGTTCGCCAGCTCCCTGGATCAGGTGGGGCCGTTCGCGGCCACCGTCGCCGACGCCGCGCTGCTGCTCGACGTGATCGCTGGACCCGACCCCCTCGACTCGACGAGCACCCGCGAGGCGGTGCCCGCCCTGACACCGGTGCTGGGCGCCGGTGTGGACGGGCTGCGGGTCGGAATCGTCGAGGAGCTCACCGACGTCGACGGCATCCAGGCGGAGGTCCGGGCCGCGATCGACGCCGCGGCCGGCGCGCTCGAAGGCGCGGGAGCAACCGTCGAGCGGGTGTCCGTACCGAGCTCGCGCTACGCGCTCTCCGCGTACTACCTCATCGCACCGGCCGAGGCGTCCTCGAACCTGGCCCGCTACGACGGGGTCCGGTACGGGCTGCGCGTCGACGCGGAGGACGTGGCGACGATGAACGCGCGCACCCGCGAGGCTGGGTTCGGCCCGGAGGTGAAACGCCGGATCATGCTCGGCACCTACGCGCTCTCGGCGGGCTACTACGACGCGTACTACGCGAAGGCCCAGCGGGTGCGAACCCTGCTCCTGCGCGACTTCGCTCGGGTGTATGAGCGCTGTGATGTCCTCCTGGCGCCGACCTCGCCGACGGTGGCGTTTCCCTTTGGCGCCAAGACCGCCGATCCGCTGGCCATGTATCTCTCGGATGTGTGCACCATCCCCACCAACCTGGCTGGGCACCCGGGGATGAGCGTGCCGTTCGGAAGCGGCGAAGGCGGGCTGCCGGTCGGGGTGCAGGTGCTCGCACCGGCGTTAGGCGAGGCGGTCATGTTCCGGGTGGCCGCCGCGCTGGAGGCGACGGCGCCATGACCGGCGACCCTCAGGCCGTCGCGTGCTCACCGTCGTCACGGGTGGAGCAAGTCGGCGCAGCACCACCGCAACGCGGTGTTGAGCGTCTCCGCGGCCTCCCATTGGACGAAGTGTCCACAGCCGCGCAGCACGAACGGGCCGATGCACTCGGTGAACGCCACCCGGCACTGGTCCGGGAACGACGCGCCGACGACGTGGTCGTCGGCGCCGTAGAGCGCCAGGGTCGGGATGTCGAGCGGGTCGCCGAAGCGCGGCACGTCCTCCATCGGCCGGGCCCCGAACGCGGTCTCGTAGACACCCCACGACGCCCGCAGCCGGTCGGCTTCCGCGAACGGCTCGGTCATGAAGTCGACGTCCTCGGCGCTGAACTGGCCTGGTGCGGCCCAGAGGCGATGGCCGTACATGGCCGCGACCCACGCGCGTCGTCGGGCCGGGGTGTCGAGCTCGGCGAGGAGCGAGTCGGCGTCGCGGCCCTGACGGATGAAGTAGTCGGCGGTCAGGCGCTGGTCCCGCGGGACCTCGGGAGGGATCCCGGCGGCGTCGAAGAGCTCCTGGCGCAGCGGGACGATGGTGTCGAAGAAGCCGAGCCGGACCGCGAACCCGGGATAGCGGCTGGCCAGGTCGTAGAGCACGACGCCGCCGAGGTCGCCGCCCACGATCACGCACCGGTCGTGACCGAGGACGTCGTGGACGAGTGCGTACAGGTCCATCGAGTAGGCGGCGACGTCATAGAAGCCGTCCGACGCGAGATCGGAGTCGCCGAAGCCCCGCAGGTCGGGAGCGATCACCTCGAAGCCGGCGGCCGCGAGCGGCGCTACGTTGCGCCACCAGATCCTTTTCGTCTCCGGGTAGCCGTGGACGAGCAGAATCGGGAACCCGCCGACGCCTTCGTGGAGGAAGGCGAGTTGCACGCCGTTCCGCACGGTCTCGCGGCGGATCGTGTAGCGGTTGGGGTCGGGCGCGGCCACGGTCGAGGAGTCTGACATGCCCGTTGATCAGTACGAGGCGGTGATCGGCCTCGAGGTCCACACCGAGCTGAGCACGGTCACGAAGCTGTTCTGCGGGTGCCCAAACGAGTTCGGCGCCGAGCCGAACACCAATGTCTGCCCGGTGTGCCTTGGGCTTCCCGGATCCTTGCCGGTCCTGAACGCCGTCGTCGTCGAGTACGCGCTTCGGCTCGCGGCGGCGCTCTCGTTCCGGGTGCCGGAACGGTCGATCTTCGCCCGGAAGAACTACTTCTATCCGGACATGCCGAAGGACTATCAGATCAGCCAGTACGAAGATCCGATCCTGGCCGATGGCGTGCTCGAGGTCGATGGCGTTCGGGTCGGGATCGAGCGAGCCCATCTCGAGGAAGACACTGGCAAGACCGGACACGTCGGTGGTGGCGGTCGGATCCACGAGGCCGATCACTCGTTGGTCGACTACAACCGGGCTGGCGTGCCGCTCATGGAGATCGTCAGCCGTCCCGATCTCCGCTCGGCCGAGCAGGCCCGCGCGTACGTTGCGGAGCTACGCGGCGTATTGCGCACCATCGGTGTCTCCGACGTGAAGATGGAGGAGGGCTCCCTCCGGGTCGATGCCAACGTCTCGGTCCGGCCCGTCGGGTCCGAGGCCTTCGGGACCAAGGTCGAGGTCAAGAACATGAACTCGTTGCGGTCGGTGGGTCGAGCCATCGAGTTCGAGATCGAACGGCAAGCGGAGCGACTCGCCGCCGGCGAGACGATCACGCAAGAGACACGCCACTGGGATGAAGCTGACGACCGCACCCACAGCATGCGCATCAAGGAAGGATCGAGCGACTACCGCTTCTTCCCCGAGCCGGACCTCGTTCCCGTCGTCCCGAGTGACGAGGAACGAGCGCGTATCCGGGACGCGCTCCCCGAGCTTCCGGCGGCCCGGCGGGCACGCTTGGTGGCCGAGTGGGGGATCGGCGACGCCGACGCCCGGGTCCTCCTCGACGCGCCCGGCCTCGCCGACTTCGCCGCGGCGGCCGTGGCGGCACTCGAGAAGGGAACGGCCCGCGACGTGGCGAACTGGTGCATCGGCGACGTCGTGGCGTACCTGCACCACACCGGCCTCGTTCCGGCCGCGCTTGCCCTGGCACCGGACGGCCTCGCCGAGCTGGTGGGGCTTGTCGCCGACGGCACGCTGTCGCGAGGTCAGGCTCGAGACGTCTTGGACGAGTGTCTTCGCGAACCCAAGCGGCCCCGCCAGGTCGTCGCCGAACGGGGCCTCGTCCAGCTCAGTGACACCGATGAACTCGCCACGGTCGTCGACGCGGTGATCAGCGCCCACCCCGATGACGTGGCCGCCTACCGGGCCGGGGATGAGAAGGCGCGCAAGAAGAAGCTTGGCTTCTTCATGCAAGAGGCCTTGACGGCGACCAATCGCCAAGGCAACCCGAAGCTGCTTCGCCAGCTGCTCGAACAGCGTCTCGAGTCCTGACCGCCCGCCGCGTCGCGGCGCTGACCGGTTGGTGGGGCGCCGAGCTCGTCTACCGGGCACCCAACCGGACGTTGAGCTGGCTGCTCGGCGAGCCCATCGAGCGACTCACGATCTGTCGCGACGTGCCTGCGTCCGAGCGGACCGTGGAGGCCCGTTCAGTTCATCGGGACCCTGGGCACGATGCGCCCGTCGATGCGCTCGAAGATCTCGTCGAGGTCGGGGCCGGTGATGGTGAGCCCGTGGTTGCGTTGACCGACCACGGCGCGTGAGGGGTCGGGCGCGGCGCGGACGAGATCGGCTACCGCCTGAGCGAGCTCGAGCGTCCCGCAGGGGTAGTTGATCTCGGTGGCGGTCGTCCCCTCGATCCAGGCGTGGACGTGCACGATGGCTCCCACCTCGGGATGGTCGCGGTAGATCATCCAGTGCTCAATCGCATCCACCGACACTCGGTTCGGCTCCACGTCGGGCGGTACCGACAGCACGATGGCGTCTCGAAGTGGGTCGTACCCGCGCACCAGCAGGACGTCTTGACCGATGCGGTGCAGGTTTGCCTTGTCGACGCCGCTGGCGCTCATCCAGAACTCGGGCCCGTACTCCGAGTCAGTCGGCGGCTGCCGGCGGGCGCTGATGTTGCCGTAGCTGAGACCGCCGATGCCGTACAGCAGTTTCACGTGCCGCAGGTCCCGCTCCGACAGGATCTCCTCGATCGGAAACGGCGCCGGGAGCAGGTTCAGGCGATCGGGCCGCTGGCCGGCCCGTTCGATCTGACCCGTCTGGTTGTCTCCGCCCCGGAGCTCCTCGGCGAGGTCGGGTCGAAACTCGTTCGCGATGACCAGCCGCGACGACGCCAACGGCTCGACCCGGGCGAACACCGCGGCGAAGAACGCGTCGTCACTCCCAGCCGTCCGGACGGTGTAGGTGCCCTGCTCGAGGGTCACGAAGTGCGCGGCACGTTCGGACCGGTGGTCGCTCACGAGGACCGCCAGGTTGGCGAGGCAACGCACGAGGACGGGATAGCCGGTGCGCAACAGGTTCTCGGGCGGCTCGTCCACCTCAGCGACCGCGACGACGAAGGTGGGGGCGCTCTTGCGGCGGTACGGGCGGGGGCGCGTCAGATCGACGACGTTGAGCACGACCTGAACGTCGGGCCCCGGCTCGGCGCGGGCCTCGTAACCGGCGGCGGACATGACCCGGGCGAGGCCGTCAGTGAACCACGCCACGAGCTCGCTGGCCGGCGCGCCGTGGCGGGCGAAGGTGCGTTCGGTGACCGCGGCGGGTTCGGCGACCGCGACCGCAGTGGTCTGGCGCTGGGTCGACATCAGGCTCGGTTCCATGGAAGGGCCCGACGCGCCGACGACGCGCGAGGGGAGAACGGTGGTTGGACCCAATGACTATGCCCGGGGTTACGAGCCGCTATCCACCTGGAGCGGAGAGGACCGCCACCGCCGTCACTGGCGGGAGCTCGCCGGCGAGGATCGTCCAGTGCTGGCCGCTGTCGTCGCTCAGAGCGATCTGGTCGGCGGTCCCGGCGACGACGCGTCGGCCGCGCGCGGCAAGCAAGCCGGTGTCCACGATGACGGGGAGCCAATCGGGCAGCCCGGCGGTGCACCGTTCGAAGTCGCGCCCTTCGAGGTCGCGGCGGTACAGCGCGACGCGGTGACCGAACGGTCCGTCCGACGCGCTGACGATGACCGCGCCGGTCGGAAACGCCAGCGCCCGCAGATAGGTCGCGTGCAAGCCGCGGGTTGCCGGTTCCCGCCAGGTCGCACCGCCGTCGTCGCTCTCGAGCAGCCCGACCGCGGCGGCGGCCATCACCAGGTTCTGGTCAACCGGGTGCGCCCGGACCTCGTGCACGTCGGCGTCGACGTCAACCGTCGGGAACCAGCTCGCCCCACCGTTCGTCGAGCGGGGGATCCCGCCAACATGGACCGACGCCAGCAACGCACCGTCACCCGCCGTCGACGTCACCGACCGGACATAGGGGCGGGGGCTACCGACCGCGTGCCAGCGGTCACGGCCGGCGACGGCGTCGAAGCCGGTCACGGGGGAGGCATCGGCCCGCACGATCGCCCACAGGCGAGCGTCGTCGGTGCCGACGAGCGCGCCGAACCCGGTGGGGTGGACCGCGGTGATCGGGTCGTCGACCTCGGCCGGGACCGTGACCCACGACCCGTCGAGCTCGCGGCGGATCAGGGTGCGACGGTCGAGGACACCCCAGCAGATCCCATTCGCGTCGGGAGCGAGCGCGGTGACGGCGCCGTCGATCTCCAACTGCGGCCGGCCATCGTCGCGGATCATCATCACGCCCGTGACGGTCCCGACCAGCACAATCACGAAAATGAGCATACGGTCAGACACGAGCACGCCGGTACGCTGGCGCCATGACCGACCCGATGAAGCCCCGGAGTCACGAGGTCACCGACGGCATGGAACGCGCGCCGGCGCGCGCCATGCTC
>DAIPLE010000324.1:0-1711 GCA_036769425.1 Actinomycetota bacterium | reverse complement strand
CCGGCGACGACCCCGGTCGAGCTGTGCGGCGACTCGCGGCTCCTCGCCGATCAGCTCGAGCACGGCTTCGACGCCCCTTCCTACCTTCGGGCGATGGACGCGCAACGCATCGACGCCGCGGTGCTGTTCCCGTCGATGGGCCTGTTCGTCCCCTACCTTCCTGAGCTCGACGCCGACGAGTCCGCCGCGGCGTGTCGGGCGTACAACGACTGGATCGCCGACTACTGCTCGACCGACCCGCGACGGCTCGCCGCGATCGGGGTCGTGCCGCAACGCTCGCCGACGCTGGCGGCCGAGGAGGTGCGGCACGCGGCCGAGCTGGGCCTGGTCGGTGTGCTGGTCCGACCGAACCATGTCGGCGTCGCGTATCTCGACGATCCCGCGTATGACGGCTTCTATGACGAGCTCGAACGCCGAGGCCTCGTGCTCGGAGTCCACGAGGCGCTCGGGGTGCGAGCACCCACGATCGGGCGGGACCGCTTCGACGGGTTCGCGGCGCGTCACGCCTGCTCGCATCCGCTCGAGCAGATGACCGCCGCGGCGGCGATCCTCCTCGGCGGCGTGTGTGAACGCCACCCGGATCTGCGCGTCGCGTTCCTCGAATCGGGCACCGGCTGGCTCCCGTACTGGCTCGCCCGCCTCGATGATCATCACCAGTGGCTGCGCGACACCGAGTGCGCCGCGCTATCGCTGCGTCCCAGCGAATACTTCGCGCGGCAGTGCGTCATCTCCTCCGATCCGGAGGACACGCTGGCGTCGTTCGCGATCGAGCACGTCGGGGCTGATCACGTGATGTGGGCCAGCGACTTCCCGCATCCCGACGCCGAGTACCCAGGAGCCCTCGACGAGTTCCTCGAGCATCTCGGCGAGGGGGACCGGGCCGGGAACCTCCGTCAGATCCTGTGGGACACCCCCGCGGCCTTCTACGGACTGACGTCGCGCTTCGCCACTTCGTGACGAGCGCCACACCGGCAGCACCGACGCCTCGACTCGGTCCCGCGCTGGTTATCGAGGGTCGATGATGCTGCGGGTCGGGACGTCCGGGTGGCAGTACCGGGACTGGCGCGGCGCGTTCTATCCCCCGAAGCTGCCGACGGCCCGGTGGCTCGAGCACTACGCCACCTGTTTCCCGACCGTCGAGGCCAACAGCCCCTTCTACCGGCTTCCTGAGCGGACGACGTTCGAACACTGGGCGGCCCGGACCCCGGACGGGTTCACGTTCGCGGTGAAGGCGAGCCGCTTCCTCACCCATGTGCGGCGACTGCGCGAACCGGCGGAGTCGGTGGCGATGCTCGTCGATCGGGCCACGGGGCTCGGCCCGAAGCTGGGCCCGGTCCTGGTGCAGCTCCCGCCGACGCTGCGGGTGGACGTGGTGCGCCTCGAGGAGACGCTCGCCGCGTTCCCGTCGGGGGTGCGGGTGGTCCTCGAGCCCCGGCACGAGTCCTGGGACACCGACGGGGTGTATGAGGTCTTGCAGGCTCGGGACGCCGCGCTCTGCCTCTGGGATCGACGAAACCACCACGGGCCGCTCGTCCGCACCGCCACCTGGTGCTACGTGCGCTTCCACGAGGGCCGGACGGCGCGGCCGCCCGGCTACGGGCGCCGGGCCCTCACGACGTGGGCTGAACGTCTGGTCGACCGGTGGGGCGACGCGGCCGACGGTTACGTCTACTTCAACAACGACGCCCAGGCTTGCGCGGTGCGCGACGCG
>DAIPLE010000323.1:0-1719 GCA_036769425.1 Actinomycetota bacterium | reverse complement strand
CGCCACCGAAGTCGCCGACCATGTTGAGCGGCGGGGTCGGCTTGTCGCCGGCGCGCCCGAAGTGCGCGAGCGCGCCCGCGAGGGCGATGTAGTTGATGTCGTGCCCGGCGGTGTGCGCCATCGGCCCGTCTTGGCCCCAACCGGTCATCCGCCCGTAGACGAGCCCGGGGTTGCGGGCCAGGCACGTTTCGGGACCAACACCGAGCCGTTCGGTGACACCGGGACGGAAGCCCTCGAGGAGCGCCTCGGCGCCGGCGACGAGACGCAGAACGGTCTCGACCCCGTCGGGGTGCTTGAGGTCCACACCAACCGAGCGACGGTTCCGGTCCAGCACCGGCACGCCCCCCGGGTCATAGCCCCGATCGACGGACTCGACGCGGTGCACGCGCAGGACCTCGGCGCCCATATCGGCGAGGAGCATGGCCGCGAACGGCCCGGGGCCGATCCCGACGAGCTCCACGATCTTCACCCCTGCCAGCGGCCCGGCCATGCTTCCTCCCTGACGTCGGCGTCACACTAGGAGGATGGGGCCTCAGCTCGCCCCGCCCGCCCGACGGTCGGCGGCCGGAGTGGCTTGACCGGTGGTCGACACCCGGGTTCGATACCGGGATGCGACTGCGCCTCGACCCTGCCGACGAGTACATGCACCCGCTCGAAGCGGCCAGCAACTTCAACGAGAGCATGTACTTCAACTGCTTCGACGCCCGAGAACGCGTCGGTGGATTCCTGCGGCTCGGCAACCGCGCCAACGAGGGCTACGCCGAGCTCACCACCTGCCTGTACCTCCCCGACGGGCGGGTGGCGTTCACGTTCCACCGGCCCGAGATCTCGACCAACGACGCGTTCGACGCCGGCGGCATGCGCTTCGAGGTGACCGAGCCGTTCACCGCGCTCCGGGCGGCGTACCGGGGCAAGATCTGTCTCCTCGAGCACCCACTCGAGATGGCCGACCCTCGGCGCGCGTTCACCGAGAACCCGTGGACCGACGCCGAAGTCGAGTTGGACTACCGGGGCCTGTCTCCGATGCTCGGCGGGGAACCCGTCAACGACGACGGCAGCGCCCTCACCGAAGATCCGACCCAGGGCTTCGCCCGCGGCCACTACGAGCAGCATGTCGGCGCCCGCGGGGTGATCCGCGTCGGTGACGAGGAGTGGGAGATCGACGGCTACGGCCTGCGCGACCACTCCTGGGGTCCCCGGTTCTGGCAATCACCGTGGTGGTACCGGTGGCTCACCGGCAACTTCGGCGACGACGGCGGCTTCGTGCTCTCGATCATCACCGCCCGCGATGGCGCGCAGCGCGTCGGCGGTGTCTGGTTCGCCGATGGCGAGTACCAGACGCTGGACCATGTGACGATCGACACGACGTGGCGGACCGACGACCAGTACCACGAGCACATCCACGCCGTCGCCGTCGCCGGCGGTGACGAGCACGTGATCGACGGCACGGTCCTCTCGTTGATTCCGCTCCGCAACCGACGCCGCAGCCCCGACGGTGAGCAGCTCATCACCCGCATCTCCGAGGGTATGACCGAATGGAAGAGCGACGGCCGGGTCGGGTACGGCCTCTCGGAGTACCTCGACCAGATCGTCGACGGTCAGCCCGTCGGCGTCGCCGCCTGAGCGGCGCCGCGTCGAGCAGCCGCTCGGCCCGAACCGGCCCGTAGGCTGCTGCGCCTTGGATGACGCGGCAGTCGCGGCGGCGGTGACCCGCCATCT
>DAIPLE010000020.1:0-16436 GCA_036769425.1 Actinomycetota bacterium | reverse complement strand
TGGTGGTGCCGATCGCAGTGGCGGGGGGGAGGAACGCGAGGGCGATCCCGCGTTCGAGGGTCGGGGAGAAGTTGCCGCTCGTCACCTCGCCGACCGGGGTGTCGTCGACGAGGACTGCGCATCCGGCGCGGGGTATCTGACGGTCGTCGGCGAGTAGGCCTCGCAGCCGTCGGGGTATCCCTTGTTCCTGTTCGGCGAGGAGCGGCGCGCGGCCCCGGAAGTCGCCCTTGTCGAAGCGCACGACCCAGCCCAATCCGGCCTGGAGGGGGGTGATCCCGGGCCCGAGCTCGTGGCCGTGCAGCGGGAAGGCCGCTTCGAGGCGCAGCGTGTCGCGGGCCCCGAGGCCCGCCGGTCGGATCCCCGCCTCGAGGAGGTCGCGCCACACCCGGGGCGCGTCGACCGCGGGGATGTGCAGCTCGACGCCGTCTTCGCCGGTGTAGCCGGTCCCGGCGGTGTAGCCGTCGAACGCGTCGTGCACGGCTCGGACTTCGAAGCGGGGCACATCGGCCGCGTCGGCGGCGACCGTCGCCAGCCGCTCCCGCGCCCGGGGTCCCTGAACGGCGAGCACCGCCCGGGACGACGTGATGTCGTGCGAGACGCTGCCCGCGGGTGTGCGCGCCGCGGCTTCGCGCAGCGCGGTGGTCACCCCGTCGGTGTTGGAGGCGTTCGGCATTACCAGGAACGTGTCGTCGTCGACCCACCAGATGATGATGTCGTCGACGACGTGCGCATCGTCGGGATCGAGGAGGTGGGTGTACTGGGCCCGCCCGGGAGCGACGCGACCCAAGTCGTTGGTGAACGCCCACTGCAACCCGTCGAGCGCGCCGGGGCCCTCGACCCGCACCGATCCGAGGTGCGAGACGTCGAACATGACCGCGTCGCTTCGACAGGTCCGATGCTCCTCGAGCACGCTCGAGTACTGGAGGGGCATCTCCCACCCACCGAAGGGCGCGAACCGGGCTCCGAGCGCCCGGTGCTCGGCGTCGAGGGGGCTGTGGTGAGACGCGTCGGCCATCGCGGCGGAGCCTACGCGGGGTTCAGGCCGTCTCGGCTTCCGTGTCGACGGGTGATCCGGGGCGCAGGTCGAGGCGCACGGTGGTGTCGAGCGGGGCGTCGCCGAGCTGCGACGGTGGCTCCAAGCCGTACTTGACGAGCAGGTGCAGGTAGTCGCGCTGGTAGAGGACCTTGATCTGGGTGTCGGGGTACAGCTCGCGGAGCCGGCGGGCTTTGCGGTTCTTCTTGGTGACGAGCTTCTGGTTCAGCGTCGTGATCTCGATGTAGAGGTCGTACACCGGGAGGTAGAAGTCGGGTGTGAACGCCTGGACGGTGCCGCCGTCACGGTTCTGCTCGAGCGTGAACGTGCGCGGCTCGTAGTCCCACACGATGCCGTAGAAGTCGAGAAGCTTGGCGAACTGGCGCTCGGAGTTATGCGCGAAGCGGGTGTGCTCGTGCGGGAGCGACTCGCCGATTGGTCAACCCCCCTGCGCTGCTCCGCGCTCCAGGCGAGCGGGCGAAGCGTCGGGTTCGGACGGTGGCGCGAGCTCAAGGATGCGGGCGTCGAGCTCATGGACGACATGTCCGAGCGGGACGATGTTGAGCACCCCTTGGCCGCGGCGGACGAGGTCGACGAGGTCGTCGCCGTCGCGGGCCAGCACCGAATCGGTGCCGTCGAGGACGAGACTCGCCGTCTCCCAGTCGCCGCCGTCCTCACGTAGGTACTCGATGGCGCGACGGGCGGTCTGGAGCTTCACGCCGGCGTCGAGGAGGCTCTTGATGACCTTGAGCCGCACGAGGTCGCGGTACGAGTAACGCCGTTGAGTTCCGCTGCCGTGCGCGTCGGCCAGTGAGGGTCGCACCAAGCCGGTGCGGGCCCAGTAGTCGAGCTGACGGTACGAGATCCCGACGATGGCGCAGACCTGCGGCCCGCTGTACCCCGTCTCGGCCCCGAGGGCCTCCTCCAGCGCGCCGGCCACGACTCGGGACTGCTTGGCCCCCACCCCCGACTGTCTGGCTGCCACGCTGCCCTCCCGAGTCACACGAACGTAGTTACGCCGCTGTGACCGTACAGGGCGCCTGGAGGCCCGTCAACGCCACTCCAGCGCCGTCTCCGGCCCCTCTACCGGCGCTCCCCCACCCTGGGGTTCGACCCCGACCCAGCGCGGGGCCTGCTGGACGGGTTTAGGACCTGCCGGCGACGGGGGGCGTCCGGCTACTCGGAGGCGAAGTCCTCGGGGTGGACCTGGTTGAGGAACTCCCGGAACTCCTCGATCTCGGCTTCGTCGTCCTCGTCGTGGTCGAAGAGGACGCCGGCCTCGTCGAGGACCGCCTCGTCGGCGAAGATCGGGACCGCGTCGGGGTATCGGGCGGCGAGGGCCAGCGCGTCGGAGGGCCGGGATGAGATCCGCCGGACCTCGGCGTCGCCGCCCAGCTCGATCTCGGCGTAGAAGGTCCCGTCGTGCAGCTCGGTGATGACGACCCGCTGCAGGCGGACCGCCATCTCGTCCAGGACCGTCTTGAACAGGTCGTGCGTCATCGGCCGCGGGGTGTCCATGCCTTGCAGCGCGTACACGATGGCGGTCGCTTCGGGGTTCCCGATGAAGATCGGCAGGTACCGCTGCCCATCCTCTTCTCGGAGGAGCACGATGGGCTGGTTCGTGGGGACCTCGACCCGGACCCCCACCAGCGACATCTGGATCACTGGCGGCGCCTTTCGATCATTGCCCGAGCACTGCGACCCTACCATCGGCCTCCCGCGACTCGGTATCCCCAAGATCGGCCCTGATGGTGTGCCGCCGCCGTTCTCGGGGTCGCGGCGGAGCGGTCAACGGGCCTCCCGGCGGGCGGTCGTGTCGTACAGGCTGAGGTAGGCGTCGGGGTTCTCGGTGAGCGGCGCCCGGTCGGCGGCGACGACGACGGACAAGTTCCGGTACCGCTCCTGGAAGTGCAGCCCGTAGCCGAGCAGGAACGCGTCGCCGGGGACCTCGATGCCGGTGTAACGCAGATCGAGCGGGACGATGCGGCGCTCGGAACGGTCGAGCAGCGCGCACACCTCGAGTCGTCGAGGACCACGGTCGCGGACATGACCGAGGAGGTACGCGAGCGTCAGCCCGGTGTCGACGAGGTCTTCGACGAGCACGACGTCTCGGCCCGCGACGTCGATCGCGAGGTCCTGGAGGATCCGGACTCGGCCGCTGTCGGGCGCGTACCGGGAGATGGCGAGGAAGTCGAGCTCGACCTCGATGTCGGTGACGGCCCGGGCGAGGTCGGCGAGGAAGAGCAACGCCCCTTTGAGGACGCCGACGAGCACGACCCCGTCGGGATGATCGGCGGTGATCTGGGCCGCGAGCCCGTGGACCTGGGCGTGCAACGCGTCCTGATCGAGGAGGACGCGCGGCTGGTTCGTCACTCCCGGAGGGTGCCGCGCAGGGCTTGGCGCAGCATCGCGGTGCGCAGCCGGCTGGCGAGGCGGGCCAGCTCCTCGAGCTCGTCTTGGAGGCGGGCCCGCGCCGCGGGGTTGCGTAGGCGCCGGTACGGGAGCAGCACCTGCGCGAAGAGGAGCGCCTCACGGTCAGCGAAGTGCTGGTACATGCGCAGATGGCGGGCGGTGACACCCCGCGCGTAGTAGGCCGCGCCGATCTGGGCGATCTCGAGGGCCTCGTCGTCGTAGAGCGCGCTCTCGCCGCGTCCGGCGACGGGTGCCAGGAGCCCGTACCCTTCGAGCTCGTCGAGGGCCAGGCTGGCGAGCCCGGATTCGCGTAGCAGCTCAGCGCGGGTGAGCCCACCGGCGTTCGGCTCGTCGTCGGTGTTGGTGACGGTCCCGAGTTCCTCGTCGGGCCCGTCGAGGGGCAAGGTCAGCGCATCATCGCGACGCTCGTCCCGCCGTGTGAGAGCGACCGGCGCGGGGTTCGGTCGTGGCTCCGGGAGCGGGCGCGACGACCGGTCACCGTTGGAGGACTCGAGGGGTGGCGCGCCGGGCGCACCGAACTGTTCGAGCCGGTCCTTGATGACCCGGAGGGGCAAGAAGTGCTCGCGTTGCTGGAACAGGATCCACCGCAACCGTTCGAGGTCCGTGCCGTAGAAGCGCCGGTACCCCGACGGGGTGCGCTCGGGGTCGATGAGCCCTTGGCTCTCGAGGAACCGGATCTTCGACACGGTGACGTCGGGGAACTCGTCTTGGAGGTGGGCGAGGACCTCCCCGATCGAGAGGTGGCTGCCGGTTTGCTCCGGCACGCTCAGGCGCTCGCCTCGGCCCGCCCGCCGAGCAGGAAGGTCAGTACGAACCGGCCGATCTGGACCTCGGACATGTCGGACAGCTCGGCGGTGTCGATGCGTTCGCCGCGCACGTACGTACCGTTCAGCGAGCCGACATCATTGATCTGGTATCCGTCGGGGGTGCGGTTGATCAGCGCGTGACGCCGCGAGACGGTGACGTCGTCGAGGAACAGGTTCGAATCGGGGTGCCGGCCGATGCTGGTGGCCGCGGCGTCGAGCGCGAAGGTGCTCCCAGCGTTGGGGCCTCGCCGCACCACCAGCATCCCCAGGTCGGTGGGGATGTCGTCGAGGAGGTCGCCGAGCTCAGCTTCGAGCTCTTGGCGGTCCTCGAGCAGCGCCAGCGACGCGGTGGTCTCGTCGGGGTCACCGAGCGTGGCACCACATGAGGAGCAGAAGTTCGCGCCGGCCTCGTTGCTGTGGCCACACCGATGGCATTGCATGCACTCGAGGGTACCGACGGCCCCGCGGGCCTTCAATGACCCTTCGCGGCTCAGCCCGTTTCGACGAGGTGCTGGTAGGCGGCGGCGTCCATCAACCCGTCGAGCTCGGCGGGGTCGGCGAGCGTGATCGTGAACACCCAGCCGTCCCCGTACGGGTCCTGGTTGAGGAGCTCGGGGGTGTCGGTGAGCGCCTCGTTCACCGCGGTGATCGTGCCGGACACCGGCGAGTAGATCTCGGACACGGACTTCGTCGACTCGACCTCGGCGCAGCTGGCGTTGGCGACGACGTCGAGGCCGACGTCGGGCAGCTGGACGTAGACGACGTCGCCGAGCGCATCCTGGGCGTAGTCGGTGATCCCGACCTGGGCGGTGTCGCCGGTGACAGCGACCCACTCGTGCTCGCGGCTGTACTTGCGGTCGTCCGGGTACTGCACGCGGCCTCCTTCGGCGTCGGTCGTCAGACGGTCATCAGTCGGTTGTGAGTCAGTCGTGAGTCAGTCATGAGTCAGTCGTCGGCGTGGCGATGGCGCAGGACCCTAGCGGAGGGCCTCACGGACAGCCCGGACACGGTCCTGCGCGAGCTGGCGCGCCTCGACGTCGGTGTCGGCCTCGGACCAGACGTGCACGATCGGATCCTCGGGGTCGGGGAGGGCCAGCACCCAGCCGGTGGGCTGCACGACCTTGACGCCGTCGATCAGCACCAGGTCCCCGGGTGGCGGATGCTCGACGAGTTCGCGCATCACCTGCCCTTTGCGCTCCCACGGAGTCGGGACCGTCTCGTGCACCAGATGCACCCGCGGGAGCGTCCGCACGATCGACGAGAGTGTCCGGCCGGTCTCGGCGAGAAGGTCGAGGAGCCGAGCCAAGGTGCTCGACGCGTCGTACGCGGGCAGGAAGTCGGGCCAGATGTATCCGCCCTCGCTCGACGCCGCGAACGTGATCCCGCCGCCGGACGCCACCTCCATGAGATGCGAGTCGGCGAGCTTGGTCCACACGACCTCACCGCCGGCACCTTCGACGATGCGGGCCGCCTCCCGGGTCGCCGACACCGGCAACGCGACACGGGCGCCGGGGTACGCGTCGACGATGAGGGTCAGCAGGGCGAGCAGCGCCTCGGTGGTGGACAAGACGTGGCCTTCGTCGTCGACGAGGGTGGCGACCTCCCCCGAGGCGTCGATGACGTAGCCGAGGTGGCTGCCCGACGCCCGGACCAGCTCCCCGACTCGGGTCTGTTGCTCGATGGGCTCGGTGGCGGTGCCGGCCGCGGTGCTGGCGTACGGGTTGACGGCCAGGATCTCGGCTCCGAGCTTGGCCAGCACGGTCGGCATCACGATCGACGCGGCCCCGAACGAGTAGTCGAGCACGACCTTGAACGGGTGTTCCCGCAGCCGGGGCGCATCAACGGACCGTTCCAGCGCCGCGGTGTAGAACTCGATCGCTCGAGGCGGGTACACGATGTCGCCGATGTCACCGGCGAAGGCCCGCCGGTAGTCCTCTCGGTGGAGGAGCCGCTCGATCTTGCGTTGCGCCCCGGCGTCGATGTCGCGGCCGTCAGCGTCGAAGAAGCGCAGCTCGACACTGTCCGGGTCGCCCGGGACGAGCCGCACCGAGATGCCACCGAGGGCGTGGCTGTTGCGAACCTGGAACCGGGTCAACGGGACGGTGGCGAGCTCCACGTCCTCGACGGTGACCCCGGCCAGGTTGAGGCCGCCGATCACCGCCCGTTTGAGGGCCCGCGCGGCGCGGCTGGTGTCACGGCTCGCCGTCACGACCGCACCCCGCTTCAACGCGGTGCCGTACGCCATCGCGACCCGCACTGCCATCTCCGGGGTGACGTCGACGTTGGCGAGCCCGCGGACGCCGTGGGGCCCGAACAGGGTGCGGACCCCGCGGGTCTCCCACACGATCGACGAGTTGACGACCGCGTCGGCTTCCACGGTCTTGAACGGGTATATCTTCACCCCCGGGCTGACCACCGACTGGCGGCCGATGAAGCACTCGTCGCCGACGACGACCCCCTCGTCGAGGCGGACGTGCTCCCGCAGGTCGCTGGAGCGTCCGACGACCGCGCCCCGCAGCTGCGCCCCGCGCCCGACGTAGACGTGGTCGTGGAGCACGGTCCGGACGATCGACGCGTCGGGTTTCACGACGACGTCCGCGCCGAGGACGGTGTACTCCGAGAGGTGCGCGCCTGCCTCGATGAGACAGTTGTCACCGATGACGACCGGCCCGTCGATGCGGGTGTCGGGGTCGATCTCGGCGCCTTCGCCGAGCCACACCCCGTCGCGGAACTCGAAGCCGCCGATGTCGGCGTGGACCCGGCCGTCGAGCACGTCGGCGTGGGCCCGCAGGTACGCCTCGATGGTGCCCACGTCTTCCCAGTACCCGTCCGCGATGTGACCGTGGAGTGGTTGCCCCTGGTCGAGCACCGTCGGGAACACGTCCCCGGCGAAGTCGACGACCGCACCTTCGGGGATGCTGTCGAAGATCGCGGGCTCGAGGACGTAGATGCCGGTGTTGATGGTGTCGGAGAACACCTGGCCCCAGGACGGCTTCTCGAGGAACCGCTCGATGCTCCCGTCGGGCCGGGTGATGACGATCCCAAACTCGAGCGGGTTCTCGACCCGCTTCAACGCGATCGACGCGAGGGCGCTGCTGTCCCGATGGGCCTTCACGAACGCGGTGAGGTCGATGTCGGTGAGCACATCGCCGGAGATGACGAGGAAGGTGTCATCGAGCTCCGCCGCGGCGTTGCGCACCGACCCGGCGGTACCGAGCGGCTCCTCGTCGGTGGCGTACCGCATCCGCACCCCGAAGTCGGATCCGTCGCCGAAGTAGGTACGGATCTGGTTGGCGAGGTACGCGACGGTGACGACGACGTCGTCGAAGCCGTGTTGGGCGAGGAGCCCGACGATGTGTTCCATCATGGGCTTGTTGACCAGCGGCATCATCGGCTTCGCCTGGTTGCTGGTCAGGGGCCGCAGCCGGGTCCCTTCCCCACCGGCGAGGATCACGGCCTTCACGCTGCGACTCCCGTTCGGGCCTGGCGGCCCTCGTGGAGCGCGGCGCGCGCCAACGGCACGTAGGCGACGACCGCGTAGTAGCTGAGGGCGAGCCCGCCGACGGTGAAGCACCAGGTCAGGACGCGGATCACGTCCTCGGCGGTGCCGGACCCGACGACGTCGATGAGGAGGAACCCGGGCAGGGCGAACATGAGCGCCAACGTCCCGGCCTTCCCGACCCACTGCACATCGATGCGGCGCGCCCCCGCCGCGGCGAGCCCGAGGGTCGCGGCGGCGACCAGTCCCTCCCGGACCAGGACCAACGCGCCGACCACGGCGGGCACGGTCCCGTCGATGAGCAACGCGACGGCGGCGGTGACGAGCAGGATCCGGTCGGCGACCGGGTCGAGGATCTTGCCGAGGTCGCTGGCCTGATCGAAACGGCGGGCGATCCACCCGTCGACCCAGTCGGTGACGCCGAGGGCTCCGAGCAGCGCGAACGCCGCGACTCGGTGATCGTCGAAGAGCAGCCAGCAGAACACGGGCGCGCACCCCAGACGCCCGACCGAGATCACGTTGGGGAGCGTGAGGATTCGCCGGGCGGCCACACGACCAGCGTATGCGAGGGCCTCCCGCGGCCGGTCAGGGAGCGAACTCGAGTTGCACCGCGGCCCGGGCGGCGAGGATCGGTCGGATCCGGTCCGTTAGGGCCGCTTGGTGCGCGGGGTGACGCTGGTAGCGATGCCACGCGTCGACATCGTCGAAGTCGGCGACGATGGCGAAGTCCGCGTTGCCGTCGACCAGGCCGAGATCCGAACCGAACGTGTACGCGCGGATCTCCGGGATCTGCTCTGGTAGCGCCGCCAGCGCGGCGCGAACCGCGGCGACGTCGGTGTCGGTCGCGTCGTTCGTCCAGGTGAGACCGACCACATGACGGATCACCGGGGCCTCATTGGAGCCCGGCGTACGCGCCACCGTCGACCGGGATGGCTGCGCCGGTGAGGAAGCGGGCGTGCTCGGAGCACACGAACGCGCAGAGCGCACCGAAGCCGGCCGGCTCCCCGATCGTGCCCGCCGGGACGCCCGCGGCCGCGGCCTCACGGCCCCCGAGCTGGCGGATCCGGTCGGTGTCGTGGATCCCGGGCTGCAACGAGTTGACGGTCACCCCATCGGCGGCGACCTCGCGAGCCAACGTCTTCAGGAACGCGGTTACCGCAGCCCGGGCGGTGTTCGAAAGGATCAGCGACGGGATGGGCTGACGCACCGCGATCGACGTGATCGCCACCACCCTCCCCCACCGTTGGGCCCGCATCTCGGGGACGGCCTCCTGGCACATCGCGATGGTCGACAACGCGTTCAGCTCGAACGCTTGCGCGTAGTCGGCGATGTCCGCGATGTCGGCGAACCCGCCCGGGTGGGGGCCACCCGCGTTCGGGACGAGGATGTCGATCCCGCCGAGCGCGGCGTGGGCCTCCCGCACGAAGCCCCGGGCTCCCTCCGGGGTGGACACGTCCGCCACGATCGGGATCACCCCGGACGCGGCGGCCACCTCCTCGAGCCGCGCGGGGTCACGGCCGCAGATCGCCACCTGCACCCCCTCGGCGGCGAGCGCCTCGGCGCACGCCCGCCCGAGGCCCCGCGACGCGGCTGCTACGGCGGCGCGCCGGCCGGTGATCCCGCAGTCCATCCGTCCCTCTACTCGTCGTGGCCGTGGATCGCCCCGACCGCGTCACGCAGCGACGGCGCCCGCCGGCCGGTCCGAGTCGCGATGATCTCGGCGCAGATGGCCACCGCGGTCTCCTCGGGGGTGCGGGCCCCCAGGTCCAACCCGATGGGGGCGAGCAGCCGACCCAGCCCGGCGTCGTCGACGCCGGCCTCGCGGAGCCGCTCGACCCGTTCGGCGTGGGTGCGCCGGCTGCCCATCGCACCCAGGTATCCGACCGGGGTTTTGAGCGCGGCCACGATCGCCGGCACGTCGAACTTGGCGTCGTGGGTGAGGACACACACCGCGTCGCGGGGGCCGAGCCCGTCACCGTGCTGTTCCAGGTACCGGTTCGGCCATTCACAGACCACCTCGTCGGCTATTGGGAAGCGGGCCCGAGTGGCGAACACCGCCCGCGCGTCGCAGACGGTGACGTGGTAGCCGAGCAGCTTCGCGGCCCGGGTCAACGCCGCGGTGAAGTCCACGGCACCGAAGATCACCATGCGGGGTGCAGGGGCGAACGACTCGATGAACACCGTGACGGTGTCCTCGCGGGCTTCGCCGTGCGGCCCGTAGTGGCGGGTCACGGTCGCCCCGGCCTCGAGCGCGCCGAGCGCGTCGCGTGCCACGACCCGGTCGAGGTCCGCGTCCCCGAGCGAACCGGAGGTCGCGTCGTCGGGACCGACGAGGAGCTTGGTGCCGAGCCCGATCCCGTCGGTGACGGTCGCGAGCGCCACGGGACGGTCGGCGCGCAACGCGGCCCGCAACGCGTCGTAGATCGGGGTGGCGGTCGGCTCCGGTGGCGTCGTCACCAGTCGAGCGGTTCCACGAACACGCGGATCGTCCCTCCGCAGGTCAACCCGACGGCGAAGGCGTCGTCGTCGGAGTAGCCAAACGACACCACGCCACGGTCGCGCTCGCCTCGCAGCACCGCCAGGGCTTCGGTCACCACCGCGCCTTCCACACAGCCACCTGACACTGAACCCGCGACCTCCCCCGAATCGCTGACCGCCATCGCCGCGCCGGGGTCACGAGGCCCGGAACCTTCGAGCCCGACGACGCGCGCGACCGCGACCCGATGACCCGAGGCCCGGCACCGGTCGATGTCGTCGAGGAGATCGCGCATCACGTCACCGGGCCAAGACGCCGACGAGATCCTCGAGCGCCGCGACCGAGTGGCCGGTCACGAACTCGTCGACGAACGGCAACGCCGCGGCCATGCCGCGCGCCAACGGCGCGTAGTCGGCGCTCGCTTTGAGCGGGTTGACCCACACCACCCGATGCGCGACGCGCTGCAGCCGCTCCATCTCGCGCCCGAGGAGCTCGGGGTCGCCGCGGTCCCAGCCGTCCGACAAGACGACGACGACCGCGCCGCGGGCGAGGCCCCGGATCCCCCACCGGTCGTTGAAGGTTCGCAGCCCCTCCCCGAGCCGGGTGCCACCCGACCAGTCGGTGACCCGACCGGCGGCGGCGCGCAGCGCCTCGTCGGGGTCGCGCGACGACAGCTCCCGGGTGAGACGGGTCACCCGGGTCCCGACCGCGAACGCCTCGACCCGGGTTCCGGCCACGACCGCGGTGTGCAAGAAGCGCAGGAACGCCCGCGCGTAGGGCTCCATCGAGCCGCTCACGTCGCAGAGCAGCACGATCCGTCGGGGCCGGTCGGTCGGTGCGCGGTACGCGCGCCGGGCCGGCTCACCGCCGGCGCCGAGCGCCCGTCGCACGGTGCGGCGTAGGTCGGGACGGCCCCGGTCGCGGTGGGTGGGCCGGTGACGCCGTGACCGGCGGCGAGCACCGACGACGCGCAAGTCGGCGATGAGCCGGCGGGCCTCGTCGAGCTCGGCGGGGGTGCACGCGGCGAAGTCACGGGTGCGGAGCAGCTCGGCGGGGCTCCAGCGCACCCGTACCTGCACGTCGTCGTCGGTGTCGTCGTCGGACCCGTCGGCGTCGGGGCCGGTGTCGTCGTCGAGGCCGACGGTGATGGTCTCGGCCGCGGCCGGCGTGGCGGGGACCGTGGCGGTGGCGTCGGGGTCCCAGAAGGCCCGGAAGGCCGCGTCGTAGACCGGCCCGTCTTCGCGGCGGCGCAGGACCACGGCCCGGCCCGCCCAGTACAGGGTGTCGCGCTGCTCGAGACCGACCGCGGCGAACGCGTCCCCGAGGGTGATGGTGGCGCCGACGGGGACGTCGAGGCCGGCCTGGCGCAGTACCCGGGCGAACGCCACCACCACCCGGTCGGCGTCGTCGCTAGCCATGGTCGCCTTGGCCGGCGTCGAGGAGGGTGCCAAGCCCGTGGCTGTGGGCCCGCTGTTGGTCTTCGCGGTACTTCAGGACGGTGCCGAGCGTCACCGCGACGGTCTCCTCGTCGAGGGTGGTCGCGTCGAGCGCGGCGACGGCCTGGGCCCAGTCGATCGTCTCGGCGACCCCCGGCGGCTTGTACAGGTCGAGGTCGCGCAGCGCCGCGACGGCGGCCGCGACCTGGCGGGCGAGGGCCTCTCCGACGCCGGGGGCCCGGACCCGCAAGATCGCCAGCTCCCGCTCGAAGTCGGGATGGTCGATCCAGTGGTACAGGCAGCGGCGTTTCAGGGCGTCGTGCACGTCTCGGGTCCGGTTCGAGGTGACGACCACGATCGGGGGCCGCTCCGCGGTGAACGTCCCGAGCTCGGGGATCGTGATGGCGTAGTCAGCGAGGATCTCGAGCAGGAACGCCTCGAACTCGTCGTCGGCCCGGTCGACCTCATCGACGAGCAGCACCGGCGGCTGAGACCCTTCGTAGGCGATTGCACGCAGCAACGGCCGACGAACCAAGAACCGCTCGGAGTACAGCTCGTCCTCGGAGATCGGACCGCCACCCGCCTCCGCGGCGCGAAGGTGCAGCAGTTGACGCGAGTAGTCCCACTCGTACACCGCCTGCGCGGCGTCGATTCCCTCATAGCACTGCAGCCGGACCAGCTCACCGCCGGTCCAACGGGCGAGGACCTTGGCCAGCTCGGTCTTGCCGACCCCGGCTTCGCCTTCGAGGAACAGTGGCCGCTCGAGGCGCAGCGAGAGGAACACGGCGGTGGCGAGCCCGTCGTCGGCGAGGTAGTCGTGCGTAGCTAACGCATCACGCACGTCGTCGACCGATTTGACCGTTGCCACAGGTGAATCGTATCGGGGGTGGGACGCGGCGGCGCTCAGCGTCCGAGTGCCGCGCCTTCCGAGCGGGGGTCGGCCGCCGCCGCGTAGCCCGGCGATTCGAGGCGGATGACGTGCGCGTGTCCCATGCTGGTCTCGAAGGCCCGTGTCACGTCGACCTGGTGCCCGCGGGCGCGCAGCCCGTCGAGGAGGTCGGCGGAGAAGCGCCGCTCCGCGTGGACCCGCCACGTGCCCGGGTCGATGCGCCAACGGGGCGCGACGAGCGCGTCGGCCGGGTCCGCGTCCCGGTCGACGAGATGGGAGAGGAGCTGGACGTGCACCGCGGCTTGGGCGTCGCCGCCCATGCTGCCGAACACCAGCCAGGGCGCACCGTCCCGGAACGCCATCGCCGGGATCAAGGTGTGCATCGGACGCTTCCCGGGCGCGAACACGTTCGGGCGATCAGCGTCGAGCGAGAACGAGAACCCCCGGTTGTTGAGGTTGACGCCCCAGTCGGGGACATGGACGCCAGACCCGAACGACATGAAGTTCGACTGGATGAGGCTGACGAGGAGCCCGTCCCGGTCCGCGACGCACAGATAGGTGGTGCCGCCGGGCTGCGCGACCGCCGGGTCGGGATCGACTGCCCGATCGAGACGCAGGACCCGCCGTCGCGACTCGATCCACGGCTCGGCGAGGAGCTCGGAGACGTCACGCGGCATGTGGTCGGGGTCGGTGACGTAGCGGTCACGGTCGGCGAGGGCCTGCTTGAGCGCCTCGATCTGCACGTGCTCCCGGTCGATCGGCGTGTCGCGTTTGGGGAGCCCGTCGAGGATGCGCAACGCCTCGAGTGCAGTGACGCCCTGTGTCGGTGGTGGCAACTCGACGACTTCGACGTCGCGGTACGCGGCCCGCAGCGGCGGGGTCCACTCCCCGGCGTGGGTGGCGAGGTCGCCGCGGCGCATGGCGCTGCCGTGCTCGGCGAGGGTGGCGACGATGGCGTCACCGATCGGACCTTTGTAATAGGCGTCGGGCCCGTCGGCGGCGAGACGCTCCAACGTTCGGGCCAGCGCCGGTTGACGCAGCCAGGTGCCCGGCCCCACGTCGGCGTAGAGACGCCGCCACGCCGCGAAGCTGGGATCTTCGGCCTGGTAGAGCCGAGCGCCTTCGGCGAACACCGGCGCGGCTCCGGCGCTGATCTCGAAACCGTCGCGCGCGTACGCGATCGCGTCCTGGGCGAGAGTCGCGAAGTCCCGTGTCCCCCACCGGGCGAGAAGGTCGAACCATCCGGCGACGCCGCCGGGGACCGTGACGGTGTCGGCCCCGAACACCGGCATGTGCGCGGTCCCGGCCCGGTCAGCGACGTCGTCGCGGGTCGCCTCCGCGGGCGACCGTCCCGACCCGAGGTACCCGTGCAGCGCACCGTCCCAGACCACCGCGAACAGGTCGCCCCCGTACCCGCAGGCGTACGGGGTGACGACCCCGAGCGTCAGGTTGGCGGCGATCGCGGCGTCGACGGCGTTGCCCCCGTCGGCGAGGACCGCCAACCCGGACGCGGAGGCCAGGTAGTGCGCGGTCGCGACCGCGTCACGTGGGAACCGGCGGGCTTCCATCACCGCAGGCTAGAAGCCAGCCCCCGGCACCACCCACCCGCCGTCCTTTCCTTCCTTGCGATGGTCCGGTCGGGCTAGGCGATCCCGAGCCAGCCGCCGACGGTCTGGGCGACGACGACGACGGCGAGGAGCCCGACACCGATGACCGACACCGTGGCGACGAACCGGAACCGGGGCGAGTTCACCGCGTCGCCGAGCACCGTCCGCCGGTTGGCCAGGATGAGGATGAACACGAGGATCACCGGGGTGATGAGCCCGTTCAGGATCTGGGTGTTCAGAAGCAGGTTGATCAGGTTCCCGGGGATCAGCGCCACCGCCGCGCCGAGCGCCACCTGGGCGGTGAAGAGCCCGAGGAACAGCTTCGCTTCGGAGAAGTGTCGCGACACCGACCGTTCCGCGCCGACGGCTTCGGCGAGCCCGTACGCGGTGGAGAGCGGCACCACTCCGGCGGCGAGGGCCGAGGCGCCGAGCAGCCCGACCGCGAACAGGATCCCGGCGCCGGCCCCGGCGACCGGCTCGAGGGCTCGTGCCGCCTGGTCGGCGGAGCTGAGCGCGCCGGTCCCGCCGATCGCCGCCGCGGTGGCGATGATGATGAACATGCTGATCACGTTGGCGAAGATGGCGCCGCCGACACTGTCGATGCGCTCTCGGGGATAGTCGTCGGGCCCGATTCCGCGGTCGCTGACCGCGGCGGCTTGGTACAGCTGCATGTACGGGGTGATCGTGGTGCCGACCAGCGCCACCGCCAGGACGATGAAGCCGTGGCTGGCGATGAAGTGCGGCCACAGCGTGTTCGTCGCGACTTGACCCCAGTTGGGCTTCCCGAGGAACACCGCGACCGGATACGCGAGGAACGCCAGCGACAGCAGCAGGAACACCCGCTCGGCGTACCGGTAGGAACCGAAGATCACGACCGCCCAGATCCCGACGGCCGCCAGCGGCACCGCGAGGTAGCGGGAGACACCGAAGATCTCGAACGCGGCGCCGATCCCAGCGAACTCCGAGACGACGAGACCGACGTTCGCGACGACGAGGCACACGACCGCGAACGTGGCGGTCCGGAGCGAGAACTGCTCCCGGATCAGCGAGACCAGACCCTCACCCGAGTACGCGCCGAGGCGGGCCGACATCTCTTGGACCACGACCAGGGCGATGGTGACCAGCACCATCAAGAACAGCATCCGGTACACGAACTGCGACCCGGCCGAGGCGTACGTCGCGATCCCACCGGCGTCGTTGCCGGCGTTCGCCGCGATCACCCCGGGACCCAGCGCGGCGAGGAGCAACGTGGCCCGCCGTCGCGGCGTCATCCGGGCAAACGGTCGGATCATGGGAAGCGGACATGAACGCGGTGGCGACC
The DNA here is from genome assembly GCA_036769425.1 of Actinomycetota bacterium. Lineage (GTDB taxonomy): Bacteria > Actinomycetota > Acidimicrobiia > IMCC26256 > PALSA-555 > PALSA-555. The sequence continues at coordinate 936 of DAIPLE010000020.1, read as the reverse complement.
GCGGGACGGGACAAGGGCGTCGATGACGTCGTCGGCGAGGATCCGACCGATCGGATGGTGATCGTCGTCGGTGACGATCACCGAGGTGCGACGCGCCTCCGTGAGCCGTTCGACGACTTCAGCGAGTGAGGCGTCGCTGTTGACCGTGACGGGCTCCGACGTCGCGACGAGATGCTCGAAGATCTCGTCGCCGTCGGCGACGAGCAGCTCGACGAGACGCACGTCGTCGAGGAGGCGGCCACCGTCGTCGACGACGACGACCGCGTCGAGGTCGCCGTGCTCATCGGTCTGGGTGGCGAGCCGGTCGCGGACGGAACCGACCCGCTCCCGGCGGTGCGCGAGGACGAGCCGGGTGGTCATGAGCCCACCAGCGGTTCGCTCGGGGTAGGCGAGCAGCGGACGGAGCCGCATCGCCACCGCCGGAGTCATCGCCGCGAAGACCTCGTCGAGCTCGTCGGGGTCGAGGTCACGGAGCGCGTCGGCGGCCTCGTCGGGTTCCATCGCGCCGATGAGCTCGGCGGCGCGTTGGGTCGGCAGGTCGCGCAGCAGGGCGCGGAGCTCGTCGGCCTCCATCTCCTCCAGCGCGTCGGCCGCCGAGTCGGGCCCGAGCGCCTCGAGGAGCTCGGTCCGTTCCGGTCGGCCAAGCTCCTCGAGCAGGTCGGCGAGTTCGCCCGGGCGCAGCCGGGACAGGGACTGGTTCGTGCGCCGCAGCCGGAGCGGTCCCGGGTCGACACCGAAGGGCTGGATCGCGGCCCAGTCGATCACCCGCTCCGGGGTCGGCCGGGCCCGCCACCGTCGGGGACCGAGTCGTCGCAGCAGCGTGTGGTACCCGACGTCAGCGCCGACCAGTCGCCACCCGTCGGCCACCTGGGCCAGGTAGAGGTCAGAGGCCCGCACCACGCGTACCCCGTCGACGTCGACGAGCTGGTGATCGAG
>DAIPLE010000322.1:0-1724 GCA_036769425.1 Actinomycetota bacterium | reverse complement strand
GGCGACGCGGGCGGCCTCGTCGAGCTGAGCGGCCGAGAAGTTCGAGCAGCCGATCTCCCTGACCTTCCCGGCGGTGACGAGCCGATCGAGGGCCTCGAGGGTGTCGCCGATCGGCGTGTCCCGGTCGGGCTGATGCATCCAGTACAGATCGATGCGGTCGATGCCGAGACGCTGCAAGCTCTCGTGGGCGGCGCGGGTGACCCAGTCGGGGTGGCCACCGGTGAGCCCCTCGGGTGGGGGGAGCATCCCGAACTTCGTGGCCACGACCGCTTGGTCCCGGCGACCGCGCAGGGCCCGGCCGAGCTGCTCCTCGGATGCCCGTCCGCCGTAGAGGTCGGCGGTGTCGAAGAAGTTCACACCGGTGTCGAGGGCGGCGTCGACGACCGCCCGGGACGCCGCCTCGTCGATGCGGCTTCCAAAGTTGTTACAGCCCAGCCCCGCGACCGAGACCTCGAGGCTGCCGATCATCCGCGTCTGCACCCGATTGCCGCCTTCGTTGCTCGCCTGACCGGTCCGGCCTCTCGGGCACCGACCCGCCTCCGCTCGGGGAGGGGGTCGAGACCCCGGGTCGGCCCGGCCTAATCGTTTCCTGGGGGGTTCTTTACGCTCGGTTGATGCGCCGATGCTTACGGTACGACCAAGCGGTCTCCCGAGGCCCGGCGTCTGATGGTTCCAGAGCCGACACCGGGCCGGGGCGGCTCGCGTGAGCCGGCCGGTAGCTGCCCGCACAGACCCCCGGGCCGGTTCGCAGCGGGCCGTCCCCCGGGAGGCCGCACGGCGTCAGCCCTGAGCCGCGTCGCGAGCCGCGTGCGCCGCGTCGACGAGGAACGAGTTCGTGGAATTCCCGACCCCGGCGCGGTGACGCACCTTGACCTTCACCTTGCCGAGCTTGACCGAGCCGACCTCGATGCGGTCGAGATCACGGACCGCGATGCGGGTCCCTTCACCGCCACCGAGGATCTCGACCACGCCGTCACCGAAGCGGAGCACCCCGGCGGGATAGCGCGGTACCTCGAGGGTCACGACGCCGCCGCCGGGTCAGCCGTCGCGCCCGCTGGGTCGGTCACGTCCCCACCTGTCCCCCGATTGCGGAGCAGCGCGAAGGCGACGAGGAGCACGATCGGCAGCGCATAGGCGAACGTTCCCCGCAGGACCGTGTCGAACACGCCCCCGGTGTGATGGGTCGGCAACCGCCACGCCGCGAGGAGCACCGCGGCCTGGGCCCACACGATCCACCCCAGCATCGAGGGGCGACGGTCCGCGAACATCGGGAGGGCCCACCCGGCGTACCAGGGCAGCGTGTACTCGGCAGCGACCACGTACGACGCCGTCGCGACGCCAGCCGCGAGGTCGGGACGCGGTGCGCGTGCCCACCGCCAGGCGAGCACGACGGCGAGGATCGCCGTGAGTGCCAACGAGAGATAGAAGATCGTCGACAGGGTCGAGTTGTGGACGATCAGGCCCGGCAGGTCCCGCCCGGCGTCCTTGCCGACGAACAGCTGGGCCGGAAGGTTCCACGGCGACCCGGGCGTCACGGTGTGATCAGCCCCGTTCAGGACGTGTGACGCCCCGGTCACGAACGGCAGGTACACCAGGCCCACGATGGCGCCGGTCGTCGCCGCTGTCCGCACCGCGGCCCGCCGATCGCCCCGACGCCACAACCAGAACACGATCCCAGCGAGGGCGAGCAGCCCCGTGCCCGTGCCGACATCGAGCACGCACAG
>DAIPLE010000152.1:0-5764 GCA_036769425.1 Actinomycetota bacterium | reverse complement strand
GGTGCGACGGTCGAGGACACCCCAGCAGGCCCCATTCGCGTCGGGAGCGAGCGCGGTGACGGCGCCGTCGATCTCCAGCTGCGGCCGGGCGTCATCGCGGATCATCATCACGCCCGTGACGGTCCCGACCAGCACAGTCACGAGATGAGCATACGGTCAGCCACGAGCACGCCGGTACGCTGGCGCCATGACCGACCCGTTGAAGCCGCGAAGTCACGAGGTCACCGACGGCATGGAGCGCGCGCCGGCGCGTGCCATGCTCCGCGCCATCGGCATGACCGACGCCGACTGGGGGAAGTCCCAAATCGGTGTCGCGTCGAGCTGGAACGAAGTCACGCCGTGCAACCTGCCCCTCGACCGGCTGGCGAAGCGGGCCAAGGAGGGGGTGCGCGACGCCGGCGGCTTCCCGATCGAGTTCATGACGATCGCCATCAGCGACGGAATCTCGATGGGTCACGAGGGGATGCGAGCCTCGCTGGTCAGCCGCGAGATCATCGCGGACTCCATCGAATGTGTGATGCACGCCGAGCGCCTCGACGGGCTCGTCACGTTCGCGGGATGCGACAAGAGCCTGCCCGGCATGCTGATGGCTGCGGCGCGACTCAACCTGCCGTCGGTGTTCCTCTACGGCGGATCGATCCTCCCCGGCCACTGGAAGGACCAAAGCCTCGACATCGTCAGCGTGTTCGAGGCTGTCGGCGCCTGCGCCGCGGGAACCCTGACCGAGAACGAGCTCGGGGAGATCGAGCGGCGCGCCTGCCCGACCGAGGGTTCCTGTGCTGGCATGTTCACCGCGAACACGATGGCGTCGGCGGCCGAAGCGCTCGGGATGTCGCTCCCCGGTAGCTCCGCGCCTCCAGCCGTCGATCGTCGTCGCGACGACTTCGCGTTCGAGTCCGGCCGGGCCGTGATCGGCCTCCTCGAGTCCGAGATCCGACCCCGCCAGATCCTCACCAAAGAGGCGTTCGAGAACGCCATCGCGGTCGGGATGGCGCTCGGCGGTTCGACCAACCTGGTGCTGCACCTGCTGGCCATCGCCTACGAAGCCGACGTCGAGCTCGAGCTCGACGACTTCAACCGAATCGGCGCCAAGGTGCCGCACCTCGCCGACATGAAACCCCACGGCAAGTACCACATGACGGACCTCGATCGAGTGGGAGGCGTCCCCGTCGTGATGAAGATGCTCCTCGACGCCGGGCTCCTGCACGGCGACTGCCTCACCGTCACCGGCCGGACGATCGCCGAGAACCTGGCGGTGCTCGATCCGCCTCCCCCCGACCGCGACGTCGTGCACCCGCTCACCGAACCCCTGCACCAGCAGGGAGGGATCGCGGTGTTGCGCGGCTCGCTCGCCCCGAACGGCGCGGTCGTGAAGGTGGCCGGCATCGACACGATGCGGTTCGACGGGCAAGCCCGCGTCTTCGACGGTGAGGAGGCCGCCATGGACGCCATCCTCGGTGGCCGCATCGAAGCGGGCGACGTCGTCGTGATCCGCTACGAGGGACCAAAGGGCGGCCCCGGCATGCGCGAGATGCTCGCCGTCACCGGAGCGATGAAGGGCGCGGGACGCGGCGCCGACTCCGCCCTCATCACCGACGGTCGATTCTCGGGCGGGACCCACGGCTTCTGCGTCGGTCACGTCGCGCCCGAGGCTCTGGACGGCGGCCCGATCGCCCTCGTCGAGGAAGGCGACCGGATCGTCATCGATGCCGCGCAGCACACCATCGACTTGCTCGTCGACGACACCGTCCTCGACGCCCGGCGGGCCACGTGGAAGCCCCCCGAGGCCCGCTACACCCAAGGGGTGCTCGCCAAGTACGCCCGGCTGGCGCAAGGAGCCGAGCGCGGCGCCATCACCAGCGCCTAAACCCGGCCCGCGTGCCCGAGATCCTCGAAGTCGAGGAAGCCCGGCACCTCATCGAGACCCGCGCCCTTGATCGCACCATCGCCACCGTCGACGCTCCGGACGCCTGGTACCTCAAGCGTGGCCTGACCGGTGACGTCATCGGGCGTGTCCTCCCCGGGCGTCGCTTCACCGCGGCCCGTCGGCGCGGCAAGCTCCTGCTGCTCGACACCGACCCCGGATCCGACGCTCGTCCCGCCGGCGATGCGCAGGGCCCCACGCTGGGCCTGCACCTCGGGATGACCGGCCGGGTGCTCGTCGACGGGACGGCCGCCGGCGAGCCCCTCCTCTACGCCAGCAACCGGGAGAACCCGGCCTGGCACCGCTTCACCATCCAGTTCCGCGACGGAGGCCGACTCATCCTCCGCGACCCTCGCCGGCTCGGCGCGGTCGAGCTCGATCCCGACGAGGACCGCCTCGGCGTCGACGCCTTCACCGTCAACGCGGCCCGACTGCGAGCCGCGATCGGGAACCGTCGAACCGCGATCAAGGCCGCCTTGATGAACCAGGCTGCTATCGCCGGGCTCGGCAACCTCCTCGTCGACGAGATCCTCTGGCGGGCCGGGATCGACCCCGCCCGATCCGCCGCGGCCCTCGACCGAACCGAACAAGGACGCCTCGCCCGGACGATCAGCACCACCCTCCGGGTCTTGGGGCGACGAGGCGGCTCCCACACCGGCGATCTCATGCCGGCCCGCCACCCCGGCGGCTTCTGTCCTCGCGATGGCGCGCCGCTGCGCCGGGACACCGTCGGTGGTCGCACCACCTACTGGTGTCCGGTGCACCAGCGCTGACGCCCAGCGGCTTCGCGTTCGGTACTCGGTTGCTGGGCGGCGTCGCGTCTGGCACAATGATGAGGTCATGTACCGCGACCGGGTCCTCGTAGTTACGTAGCGCACGCCTGCCTCCACGCGCGCGTGCGCTCTCCCGCCCCTCGCCAAAGCGAGGGGCGTTTCATATCCCGACGAAGGCAAGGAACCTGCAATGCAGCTGACCGGGGCGCAAGCCCTCATCAAGAGTCTCGAGATGGAAGGCACCGAGGTCATGTTCGGGCTCCCGGGCGGAGCGATCCTGCCCGTGTACGACCCGCTGATTGACAGCTCGATCCGCCACATCCTCGTCCGTCACGAGCAGGGCGCCGGCCACATGGCCGAGGGGTACGCCGACGCCACGGGGCGGCCCGGGGTCGCGATGGTGACGAGCGGTCCGGGCGCGACCAACATCGTCACGCCGCTCTGCGACGCCTACATGGATTCGGTGCCCATCGTTGTGATCACCGGCCAGGTCCCCTACGCGGTGATCGGTACCGACGCGTTCCAGGAATGCGACACGGTCGGGATCACGATGCCGGTCACCAAGCACAACTGGCTCGTGACCGACGCCCGTGACATCCCCCGGATCGTGCGCGAGGCCTTTCACGTCGCGACGACGGGCCGGCCCGGTCCGGTGGTCATCGACGTGCCGAAGGACATCTCGAACCAGACCATGGACTGGTACTGGCCTGAGACGGTGGACCTTCCCGGCTACAAGCCCACGGTGCGGGGACACGCCAAGCAGATCAAGGACGCGGCACGCCTGATGGCCGACGCGCAGCGCCCGGTGATCTACGCCGGTGGTGGGATCCTCAAGGCGCGTGCGGCCGAGACGCTGCGCGAGCTCGCGGAACTCACCGGCTTCCCGGTAGTGACCACGCTCATGGCGCGCGGCGCGTTCCCCGACGACCATGAGCTATGTCTCGGCATGCCCGGCATGCACGGGAATTACACTGCGGTCACCGCGATGCAGCGCGCCGACCTCCTGGTGGCGCTCGGGTCACGCTTCGACGACCGGGTCACCGGCAAGCTGAGCGCCTTCGCGACCGACGCGAAGATCATCCACGTCGACATCGACCCTGCCGAGCTTGGCAAGGTCCGGCGCGCCGACGTGCCGATCGTGGGGGATTGCCGGCTCGTGATCGAGGAGCTCGTCCAGGCGGTCCAAGCCGACCGAGGAAAGCGCGAGTGGCCGTCGCTCGACGCGTGGCACACGCAGGTGCGCGAGTGGCAGGACCGCTACCCGCTCGTCTTCGACCAGCACGAGGACGGACCGCTCAAGCCGCAGTTCGTGATCGAAATGCTGCGCGACCACACGCCTGACGACACGATCGTGGTGTCCGGCGTCGGCCAGCACCAGATGTGGACCAGCCAGCGGTGGCGGTTCAACTACCCGTACACCTGGATCAACTCGGGAGGCCTCGGGACGATGGGCTTTGCGGTGCCGGCCGCGATCGGCGCCAAAGTCGGGAAGCCCGAACGGCTGGTGTGGGCCGTCGACGGAGACGGCTGCTTCCAGATGACGGCTCAAGAGCTCGTGACCGCCAGCGCGGAGCGGATCCCGGTCAAGATCGCCATTCTCAACAACGCGTACCTCGGCATGGTCCGCCAATGGCAGGAGCTCTTCTACGAGGAGCGTTACAGCGAGGTGTACCTGTCACCGGATCTGCCCGATTACGTCAAGTGGGCCGAAGCGATGGGCTGCGTCGGATTTCGGGTCGACCATCCCGACGACGTCGTCGCCACGATCGAGAAGGCGAACGAGATCGACGACCGACCCGTGGTCGTGGACTTCCGCGTGGACTACCGGGAGAAGGTGTACCCGATGGTTCCCGCGGGAGCGTCGAACGACGACATCATCTTGGACCCGGCCCATGACCGGCTCGGCGGACGGTAGGAGAAACCGTGGCAAACGGAGCGCGTCACCACATCCTGAGCGTCCTGGTCGAGAACAAGTTCGGTGTGCTCAGCCGCATCGCGGGCCTCTTCGCCCGGCGGGGCTTCAACATCGTGTCGTTGGCGGTCAGCCCGACCGAGGACGAGCGGTTCAGTCGCATGACCATCGTCGTCGACGCCGACCAGACCCCACTCGAGCAGGTCACCAAACAGCTCAACAAGCTCATCCCCGTCATCAAGATCGTGGAGCTGACACCGGGGGAGGCCATCGAGCGGGAGCTCATGCTCGTGACCGTCAAGGCCGCGTCGGACGCCCGGTCCCAGATCACCGAGCTGGCCTCGATCTTCGAGGCCAAGATCGAGGACGTTGGCTTCGAGGCGCTCACCATCCTCGTCGCCGGCACCCCCGCCAAGCTCGACGCCATGACCGATCTGCTCGCGCCGTTCGGGCTCGTCGAGCTGCAACGCACCGGGCGGGTCGCGCTTCCGACGTTGGCCCGTCGTCCAGCTCGACTTCGGGCCGTGAAGACGCGCGGCGTGTAGGCGATCGCGTGGGCGGCCTGGGGCGGTGGCGCGCCCCGGCTCGCGCCGTCCTCGCACGCGGTCGCCCCGCGGGACGGGTGCTCGCCAGCCTGGTCGTCGTCGCGGCCGTCGTCCCCGCCTCCGCCGCTGAGGCCACTCGAGCCAACGTCGCCGACCCGCTCCGGACCATCCATCTGGGAGGGGTTCCCGACCGGGTCGTCGTCGGCGCCGGCGCCGTCTGGGTCGGCGACGGCGGACAGATCTCCCGCATCGACCCGACCACGGACCGGATCGAGCGAGTCCTGGGTGCCGCCACGCCGATCGCGGTCGGGGCCGGCGCGCTCTGGGCCCGAGCCTTTGACCGCGTTCACACCATCGTCCGCATCGACCCCGCCACGAACCAGGTGGTAGCGACCATCGACCTCGGCGTGGACCCCGGCACGATCGCGGTCGACGGCTCCGACGTGTGGGTCGCCGACCCCGCCGGCACGGTGGTGCGGATCGACGCGACCTCGAACGCGGTGCGCGCCAGGATCTGGATCGGCTCGTTGACGTTCGGGATCGCGGCCGGGCCCGACGTGGTCTGGGTGTCGGGACGCAGCTTCGATGATCGTCATGCGATGCTGTGGCG